>JBDSFA010000242.1:0-9006 GCA_039919785.1 Dokdonella sp.
CGTGGCTGCAAGCAGGAAACCGTCGCCGTCCACGCCGTACCAGCCGGAAATCTTGCCTTTCAACGAGCTCGTTTTTTCACCGCCCAGCGACCAGGTCGCGAGCGCGCGTTGCTCGCCGACCCCCTCCGGCCCTTCGAAGTCGCCCAAGGGAAAACCTTTCACGGCTTCCGGCTCGGGCAGGATCACCGCCACCGAGAGCGCACCGTCCTTGCCTGTCGTGCACAAGAATTCGACCTTCGCACTCTCCAGCGCCGTATCCGCGACGTGCGCATGGGCGGCAACACGGGTCTTGATTGCTGGACGGACCAAACCGGCGGTCGACTCGATCGCGCCAGCACGGGTGCTGGCGAGGCACAGGAATGAAGCCAGCAATGAAGCGACGACGGATCGATCGAGCAGTCTTGACGTGGGCATGCGCAGTACCTCTAACACTTTTCGTGGCGGCGGATTTGCCATAGGTTCGGGTACCACTTGAATCTGACGGAGCCTTCGAGATGACCCATTCCGCCTGGCAAGACGACGCGCAGCATATCGGAACCCTGGTCAAGGCGATCTATGCCTGCATTTCCGGAGCTGCCGGTGCGCCGCGTGATTGGGAGCGATTCCGCTATTTGCACAGGCCCGAAGCGTTGAGTCTGCGCACCGTGATCGATGCAGACGGACGGCCGCGCGCCGAAGTCTTCGACGTCGAGTCCTATATTCTGAATGTCGAACCGTTCTTCGCAAACAACGACTTCTTCGAGATCGAAATCGACCAGCGCGTGGAACGCTTCGGGCAGATCGCCCACGTATGGAGTCGCTACGAAGCCCGACCCGCGCCGGATTCGCCACAGCTGTTGAAACGCGGCGCGAACAGCATCCAGCTGTTTCACGACGGTTCGCGCTGGTGGGTGGTCAGCACGATCTGGGACAACGAACGCGATGGCCTTGCGTTCGACTTGTGGTGACTTCAGCGCAGCTCATTCACCCGGCGGGTCTTTGCGAAACGCGCGCTCGATGCGCCCGCCGAAGGTCAGCACCAGGCCGCCCAGGCCTATCGCGATAACTACCGGGATGTAGAAACCGGCACCGCATGCGACGCCGAGCAATGCGGTCAGCCAGATCGTGGCTGCCGTGGTCAGACCGCTGACGTGACGTGCGCCCGGTTCGCGCAGGATCACGCCGGCGCCGAGAAATCCGATGCCGGTCAGCACGCCCTGGATCACCCGACTCAAGGCATCGTAATGATGCGTGTTGTCGTCGCCGACCGGCATCACGACCAACACCATCAACGCGGTACCGAGGCTGACCAGCGCATGCGTACGCACGCCGGCCGGCTTGTGCGCGAGGTCGCGATTCAAACCAATCAGGCCTCCCACGATCACCGAAAGCATCAGCCGGATGACGGTCACGGCCAAATCATCATTTGTCATCATCATTCCCATACGTACGCCCGAGCATCTTGCGCAGGATCAGGCGTCACGGCAACCCACGATCCGAATCGTCAGAGGCTTGCGCACGCCGTGACACAGCGGCGCGCAACTCATTGCGGAAATTCTTCGGGCTGCAACGCTCGATCTTCACCTGTGCAGTCGCGTGCCAGTCCGCACATCGCTGGATCGCGTCGGCGATCGCATCAGCCAGCGCCGGCGTGGCGACGACGCCGTCTTCGAGGAACAGCGTCTTGACCTCGAATACGCCGTCGGCACGATGTGCCTTCGCATCGAGGCGACCGACCAGGCGACCGCGATGCAGGATCGGCAGCACGTAGTAGCCGTGCTTGCGCTTGGGCTGCGGTGTATAGCATTCGAGGCGGTAGTCGAAACCAAACATCGTCGACGCACGCTCGCGGTCCCAGACGACCGGATCGAACGGCGACAGCAACGTGGTATGGCTGGCGCGCAGGCGATTGGCCGCGGCCGTGCGTGCAAGATCGGCGTGCTCTCGGTGCACGTAGGCATGATGGCTCCAGCCTTCCACAGCGACGCGCAGCAGCTCACCGGATTCGACAAGCGCGTCGAGATCGATCTCCTTGAACCTGCCACCCGTGCGGAAATAGTCGTTGATCCAGCGCGCCTGTGTGATACCGAGCGCACGCACGGCACCGAGGAGGAACTCGCCGCGCATCGCCACATCCGTCAGCGCAGATTCCGGCTCGGCGGCACGCCGCTGCGCCTTCGCCAACACGCGCGTGCTCAGGTCATAGACGCGATGGAAGTTCTCGCGCCGGTCGATCATGAGATCGCCGAGGGCGAATAGCGCTTCGAGCCAGCGCTTCTCGTTCTTCCATCCCCACCAGCCGCCACTGGCGACGCCGTCGCTGCGCTCGAAATCGGCCGCCTTCACCGCACCGCGTTCGCGGATGTGTTCGATCAGACCGGCCATGCCCGCTGCATGGTCCTTGCGCGTGCGCAGCGCACTCTTCATCGACCAGTGGTGATTGCGCCCATCGAGCGCATGCCGGCGATGCAGGGCGAAGTCGTCGATGGGCGCGAAGCAAGCCTCGTGCGCCCAGCACTCGAAGATCACTGCTTCGGCCAGAAGCTCATCCAGCCACGTCGGCTTGTACGCACCAAGGCGCGAGAACAGCACAAGGTAGGGGCTGCGCGCGACGACGTGGATCGTGTCGATCTGCAGCACGCGCATGCGCTCGATGGCAGCCAGCACGTCGGCCTTGCGCGCGCGCCGTTGCGGACGCGCGAGCAGACCCTGCGCCGCCAGATGGATCAGACGCGCCTGGTGTGCAGTGAGCTCCAGCTCAGACGTCGCCGCGATCATTGCTTCCGATTGCAAGAAGAATGCGTCGACGAATCATGGCCGTGGCGCGAGGATCGCATTCAAGCGATCGATGGTTCCCGCGATGCGCTCGAGATGCGGATATTTGAGGCCGTCGTGGTAGTCGATCCGCACCGTCTTGTATTGATCGCCGTTCTTGATCAGCAACTCGATCGGCGCGCCGCCGCCTTTCGCCGCCGCGACCGCGTCCTTCAATCGCTCGGACTTGAACTCGCGACCGTTGACGGCGACGAGATTGCCGCTCGGCGCGATGCCCGCCTTGAATGCGGGACCATCCCAGCGTACATCAGTGATCCGACCGTCCTTGGTGCTGACCGTGATCCCGATCGAGGTCGCATAGTCGATCACCTTGCGATTGGTCTCCATTGCTTTCTGGTAGGCGCTCGGCGTGTCCGTGTAGGCCAGCTTCCAGCCACTCGCCGCAATGCCATCCAATGGCGGCGCATGCGCGTCGATGCGCTGGCGCAGGAAGCTTGTCCAGTCATTTTGCGCGACACCGTCGAGTGCATGCACGACATCGTCGAACGTGTAGGGCTTGACGCTGTAACTGCCGTCTTCGACGCCGAAGAACGCATGCGCGAAATCGTCGAGTGATCGCTTCTCGTGCGTGAGTTCGCGCAGTTTTGCGTCGACCGCGAGCCAGACCAGCTGGCCCGCGCTGTAGTAGTCCTCGCTCATCTGATAGTTGCGATAGGCCAGCGGCTTGCGTTGTGCGGCAATCGGATCGTTGGTGGTGTCCTGTACATTGCGCCAGTCGAAACCGGGACGGTTGTCGCTGTAGTTCGCCACAACCAGAGCAATCGCATCGCGCGCCTGCTCGGCGCTCCACAAACCGGAGCGTGCGGAGAGCACGAAGCCCCAGTATTGCGTCTGACCCTCGTAGACCCAGAGCAGGCTGCCCTGCATCGGCACGTTGAAGTTCGGCGTGACGAGGTCGGCCGGGCGGCGGAACTTGCCGTTCCAGGAATGGGTGTATTCGTGCGCGAGCAGATCGCGTCCGGGCGCGTTCTTGTCCCATTCGGTGAAGTAGCCGGGCTCGGTGCTGTTCTCGCTGGAGCGATGGTGCTCAAGGCCGATGCCGCCCAGGTTGTCGGTCAGCGCTAGCAGCCATTCGTAGTGATCGTAGTGCTGCGAGCCGAACAGCTTGCGCGCCTGCGCAACCAGCTCGACGTGCGCCTTCAGCTGCTGCGGTTTGATCTCGAGGTCCTTCGCCTCGTCGGCCACGATGTCCAGGTGCACCGGAACGCTGCCAGCGCCGCCGAGTTCGACGCGCCTGAAGTTGCGACCAGCGAACATCGGCGAATCGACCAGCACGTCGAACGCCGTCGGCTTGAAGCTCACGCTGCCATCCGCGCGCAGTGCGTCGGCTACTTCGAGCGCACTGCCGAACTTCCAGCCGACCGGCAATTTCGCATCCGCGGAAACGAGGATGTCATGCGCGTTATAACCAGCCGGATACAGGGCCACCGTGTTCCACTGCAGGTTGAGCATGTCCGGCGTCATCACCACGCGACCCTGGGCCTGATCTTGTGGCGACAGGAAATCGAAATCGATCGAAAGATTCGCAATGCCGGCCGGAACGTCGACATGGAACGCGTAGACCTCGACCGGATCGCGTTTCCACTGGATCACCTGCCCGTTTCCCTTGATCACGAGGCCGGCAAGCTTGTCGATCGGTCCGCGCGGTGCATGGTTACCCGGCAGCCACTGCGGATACAGCAGCGTCAGCGGTCCGGCGGCGACGGGCATTTCCTCGTGCACGCGAAAAATGCGCCGATCGGTGTCGGTCGCATCGACGCTGAGTCGGATCGTGCCTGCATAAGGCACGTCGGCCGGCCGCGGCACGGCCGCTTGCGCAAAGGCACCCGGCGCCAGGGTGAAGAAAATCAGCGCTGCGAGCTTATGCCTGTTCAACGAAATCTCTCCTTGCGCCAAGCCGGGTCGCCTGCGGAACCGTCAATGGCCGATTGTGGCATGGGTGCGTGCAAGGCCGCGTCAAGACGCAAGGCACTTGACGATTGTTGCGGGCATGCAGCGCACGTCTTGCAAACTACGAAGCCTTTCGTTAACAATCAGACTACGTTCGGCGCGCATCGCATGGCGAGCGACCGATGGCAACGTGTGGTTCGGATCCGGTCTTGGCACGTCGGCACCGGCAAACTGAATCAATCTCACCGGCGGCAACGCAGTATTTCCGAACCGACCCGTGATGGACGTCAGCACCGATCCGGCCACCCCAGAAATCGGCTACGCCGCGCTCGCAGGTTTCGACCAGAACACGCCGACAACGCCAGGCCACGTCTACCGTGTTTCGTGCACAGCCCAATGCGCCAGCTACAGCTGGACCAACCAGAGTGGCAACCTGCCGAATATCCCGGTCAACGCAATCGTGCTGAATCCGAACGTCCACGGACAGGCTTTCGTCGGAACCGACTGGGGCCTCTACTACACCGACCAGATCGATGCTGCCACGCCGACCTGGATCCGATTCAATGCAGGTCTGCCAACCTCGATGATCTGGGACCTGGTCATCGACCGCGGCGCGACAACGCTCGCGATCTTCACACGATCGCGTGGAGCCTACGTATGGGCGCTGCCGCAGGCACATTGAGTCGCCACTCGGTCAGAGGCGCGAGGTATCCGGCAAACCCCTTTCGTAACGCAAGTTTTCGCAAACGACGTCATGCCCCTCACATCAGCACTGGTGATTGGCCGCCAAACGCCTAGAATCGACGGGTTAACGCCTCCGCTGCCTGGATCGCCAATGCTGTACCACCTTCACGAAGCCAATCGCACGATGCTCAACCCGTGGGTCGCCTGGTCCGGCGCGGCCGCACAGGCACTGTCCACACTGGACAGCTGGATTTCGCAAATACCCGGCTTGGACCGCGTAGCTGCCGGCCACGAGCTGTTTTATCGGATTGGCAAGGACTACGAAAAGCCCGCGTTCGGCATCACTTCGGTCTTATCGCACGGCCGGCAAGCCGCAGTGATCGAGGATCATGCACTGGAATTGCCGTTCTGCAACCTCGTTCACTTCAAACGCTGCAGCGACGATCCGGATGCGCTGACGCAATTGCGCGACGATCCGGTTGTGCTGGTGGTGGCGCCCATGTCGGGTCATCACGCGACTCTGCTGCGCGACACCGTGCACACCTTGCTGCGCGACCACGATGTCTACATCACCGACTGGGTCGACGCACGCATGGTGTCGCTCGACAAGGGACCGTTCGGCCTCGACGAATACATCGCTTACGTGCGCCGTTTCATCGGCCATCTCGGTGCGCGCAAGGTGCACGTGATGTCGGTATGCCAGCCAACGGTGCCAGTACTCGCCGCCGTTTCACTGATGGCATCGGCGGGCGAGCCAACTCCGCTGTCGATGACGATGATGGGTGGGCCGATCGATCCGCGCCAGTGCCCGACCAAGGTCAACGACCTCGCCACGACCAAGCCTTTTTCGTGGTTCGAGACGAATGTCGTATTCGACGTGCCGCCGAACTATCCGGGCAAGGGTCGCCGCGTCTATCCGGGTTTCATGCAGCACGCCGGGTTTGTCGCGATGAACCCGAGTCGCCATTTCAACGCGCACTGGGATTTTCACCAGGACCTGCTGAGTGGCGAGCTCGATGACGCCGCCGCACATCGCCGCTTCTACGACGAGTACAACGCAGTGCTCGACCTGCCCGCAGAGTTCTATCTCGACACGATCCGCATCGTCTTCCAGGAACACTCGTTACCACTGGGCACGTGGATCGTTGACGGTGAGCGCGTGGCCCCCGAAGCAATCAAGGGCTCGGCATTGCTGACGATCGAAGGCGAGCTCGACGATATTTCCGGACTTGGTCAGACCAGGGCGGCGCATGGTCTGTGCAGCGGCATTCCGGCAAAGAACCAGACGCATATCGAGGTCAAGGGCGCGGGTCACTACGGCATCTTCAGCGGCCGACGCTGGCGCGATGTGGTTTATCCGGACGTCCGTGATTTCATTCGTCGCTTCCACGCGACTGCTGCCGATACCAAACCCAGCGTTCGCAAGAAACGTCCTGCTGCTCGCGGCGTCAAGCGTTGAGTCGGCGGCGGGATCGATCTGCTTTTCATTGATCGCCCCGACATCGTCGGGGCGACGTGTCTGCGAGGTGTTTCATGCGCAAGTCCCTGTGCAATATCGTCGGAGTCCTGTCGCTCGTTTCCTGCACGAGCGTACTGGCGGATGCGCCAGCAATGCCGGTAACGATGGCGCAAGTGCTCGAAGCCTCAAAGCCCGCGGACTGGCGCGCGCTCGATGCGGACAACACGCTTTATCTCGATCTGCCCGCCGGTCGTGTAGTCATTGAGCTCGCACCTGCATTCGCGCCGCTGCATGCGAAGAACATTCGCACACTGGCGCATGAACACTACTTTGATGGCCTCGCGATCCTGCGCGTGCAGGACAATTTTGTGACCCAATGGGGCGATCCAAACGCGGACGACAAGGACAAGATCCGCGCACTCGGCACGGCAAGCAAGACGCTTGCTCCCGAGTTCGAACGTTCGATCGCGAAGGACCTGCCGTTCACGCGCCTGTCCGATGGCGACGTCTATGCGCCGCAAGTGGGCTTCACCAACGGCATGCCGGCTGCGCGCGACGCCAAGGCCGGCAAGACCTGGCTTGCACACTGCTACGGCATGGTCGGCGTGGGTCGCGACAACGCTGTCGACTCAGGCAGCGGCGCCGAAATCTACGTCGTGACCGGCCAGGCACCGCGCCAGCTTGATCGAAACATCGCCGTCGTCGGCCGCGTCGTGCAGGGCATGGAGTGGTTGTCGGCGCTGCCACGCGGAACCGGCGCGCTGGGTTTCTACGAGAAACCCGAACAGCGCACTGGGATCAAGTCAGTGCGACTTGCCACCGATGTACCGGCAGCCGAGCGCACGCCGCTTGAGATCCTGCGCACTGACACACCGACGTTTGCAGCGTTGGTCGAATCACGGCGCAATCGCCGCGACGACTGGTACAAGGTGCCTGCGGGCAAGATCGACTTGTGCAACGTGCCGATTCCGGTGCGCGCAGCGCGCTAGGCGTTCGCGCGAAGAGGCATTTGCGTGGGCTTGTAGGTGCGGCTTCAGCCGCGGTGCTCCGTCGCCCACCCTTCAAAAGCATCGGGACTGAAGTCCCTCCTGCAAAGCCATCAACTCAGTTGCTGGTAGGAGCAACTGTCTGCAGGAGCGGCTTCAGCCGCGATGCTCTGGGGCCACTGGACAAGAGCATCGCGCCTTCCGGCGCTTCCACAAATGCAGTTGGACCCTGTGGGAGCGGCGGAAGCCGCGATGCCGTGTTTCCCGCGAAAAATATCCAGCCCTACAGCTGGGCCGCACTGAAAGTGTCGCAGCTCTTCAAGTCACCCGAAGCGAATCCGCTCTTGAACCAGCGCACGCGTTCCGCCGACGAGCCATGCGTGAACGAATCGGGCACCACGTAGCCGCGCGACTGCTTCTGCAAGGTGTCGTCGCCGATCTGGTTCGCTGCGTTCAACGCCGCTTCGATATCACCGGCTTCGAGCCAGTTGAGCTTCTGCTGTGCATGATTGGCCCACACGCCGGCAAAGCAGTCGGCCTGCAATTCCTGGCGCACTGAAAGACCGTTTGCACCCTGCATCGGCGTACCGCGCTGAGCCGATTGTTCGACTTTATCCATGATGCCGAGCAGGTTCTGGATGTGGTGGCCCACTTCGTGTGCGATGACGTAGGCGCGCGCAAAGTCGCCAGCCGCGTGGAAGCGCCGTTGCATCTCCTGGAAGAAATCGAGATCGAGATAGACCTGGCGATCCCCCGGACAGTAGAACGGACCCATCGAAGCCGACGCCTGACCGCATGCGGATTGCACGCCGCCATGGAACAGCACGAGGCGCGGCGCCGGATACTGCTTGCCATTGGCGCTGAACATCTCGCCCCAGACATCCTCGGTGCTTCCCAGGATCTTCTTGACGAACAAGGACTGCTCGTCGTTCGCCGCCGGAGCGACCTGCTGCTGCGCCGCCTGGCCGCTTTCGTCACCGCCGCCCATATTGCTCAGCAACTGCAGGATCTCGCCGGGATTCTTGCCGAACAGCAGGCCGACGATGACGACGATGATGATCCCACCGAGGCCCAGGCCACGTCCGCCTCCAAACGAAGGACCGCCGCCGCCCCCGCCTTCGCTCTCGACCACGTTGTCGCTGGACCGACCCTTCTGCCAAAGCATAGGTTTCT
>JBDSFA010000436.1:0-23431 GCA_039919785.1 Dokdonella sp.
GTGCTGACCGTCGCGTCGACCACGCCGGCGTCCGCGCGCAGCCGTTCTCCGAGGCGCGCGAACAAATGCTGCTGGTCGGCGTCCGTCGGATAGGCGTTCTTCGTCAGCGCAACGCGCGCGGTGAGCAGGTGATCGGTGTTGATGCCGAGTTTGCTGTTGTTGAGCACGAGAATGCCGCGCACGAGTGTGCCGACGCAGATCAGCAGCGCGCACGACAACGCAACTTCGCCAATGACCAGTATGCGACTGACGCGCGCGAATGATCCGCCGGCGACGCCGCTCGCACCCGCGCGCAGCGTGCCAGACGCAGCCATGTCGCTGACGCGCAGCGCGGGTAGCACGCCGGTGACGAGCGCGGTGAGCAACGCGGCGACGACAGCGAACAGCACGACCGTGCCGTCGATGTCGAAGCGCAGCCAGAGCGGAAAGTACTCCGACTCGCGCATCATCGAATGCTGCCAGGTGAGGCCAGCACGTGCGAGCAGCAAGGCCAGCACGGTTGCGATCAGACTCAGTAACAGGCTTTCGATCAATAGATGGGTCATCAGCCGCCTGCGACTCGCGCCCAAGGCCACGCGCAGCGACAGCTCCTGGCTGCGTCCAAGCGTACGCGTCAGCAGCAGGTTTGCGACATTTGCGCAGGCGACCAGGAGAACCATCATGACGGCTGCGATCATGTAGCCGAGCGTCGAGCGCGTCGTGCGGTCGGCTGCCATGTAGGCGAGTGGTTCGACGCGCGGACTCTGACTGCGAAATCGTTCAGGGTCTGCGCGAGCGCCATCGGCGAACCAGGTCTCGAATGCGCTGAGGATGGCCGCGTCGGTGACGCCTTCGTGCTTGCGCAGCACCACCCAGTACGCGTAGATGTCGGGCTTCATGCCTTCCGCCAGTGTCGCCGGTACCCAGATGAGTTCCGTTCGCGGATAGCTGAAGTTCGCAGGCATCACGCCAATGACGGTAGTCGGCTGCGAATCGACGCGAATCTGCCGACCGACGATGGCCGGATCGCCGCCATAGCTGCTCTGCCACAGCGCGTGCGACAACATCGCTACCGCTGGCGCGCCCGGGCGTTCGTCGGCACTGGAAAAGTCGCGGCCGAGTATCGGCGCCACGCCGAGTACGTGAAACAGGTTTGCGCTGACGTGGCCACCATTTGCGCGTTGCGGCCTGTCGTGATCGCTGAGGTTGATGGTCGAGCGCGCCACGGCCGCGACGTCAGCGCTCGCTGCCAGATGATGCTGAATCTGGGGCACATCGGCACTGTTGACCGGAAACACATCGCCGAGGCCGCCGTCACCGAAAAACCCAGCCTGCAACAACTGCTCGGGCTGCGCGAACGGCAGCGGCCGCAAAACAAACCCGTTGAGCAGGCTGAGCATGAAGATGACACAGGCGAGGCCCATGCCGAGCACGCCGATCACCAGGGCCGAAAATCCGGGTCGTTTCGCGATGCCGCGCGCAGCATCACGGATGTCATGTAGGAAGGCATTCATTGCAGGGTTGCTCCGGGAATTTGATCAGGCAGCTCCATCGAATTTCCTTTCGAGCCGGGGATATCGAAACATGTGCTGCGCGCGTACGACAGGTCATTCCTGCTGCAAGGCGAGCGTCGGGTCGCCTTCGGTGATCCCTTGAGCGGAGTCTTCGTCATGAAAGGCATCCTCGGATGCGTGGCATGTTGCTGTGATTCATTCGTTCCTCAGCGCTTCCATCGGCGGCACGCGCGTCGCGCGCAAGGTGGGCAGGGCGCACGCGACGAGCGTTACCAGCGAGAGCACGGCGGCGACCTCGAACAGCACGAGCGGATCGGCGGCACCGACGCCATACAGCTGCGACGAGATCAGCCGGCCGAGGCCGAGTGCGCCTGCTATTCCGACGAGAATGCCGGGGACGATCATGCGCACGCCCGAACCGAGAATGAGGCGATGGATGTCCATCGTGTTCGCACCAAGCGCCTGACGCACGCCAATTTCGCGGCGGCGCTGGCCAACCAGATAGGTGATCACGCCGAACAAACCGATCGCCGCCAGGACGACGGCGAGACCGGCGAACATGCTCATCAAGGTCATGTTGAAGCGACGCAGGCCGAGCGTCGCGCCGATCACCTCGTCCATCGTGCGCACTTCGTACACCGGCGCATCGGGCGCAACTTCGCGCATCGCACGTCGCAATGGTTCGACGTACGCCAAGGCGTCTCCGCGGACCTTGATCGCAATGCTGAGGTCGCCCTTGATCGCCTTGCTGATGGGGAAATAGAGTTCGGGATTGACGTCGCGATCGAGACCCGCCTGGCGCACATTGCCGACCACGCCGATGATCGAAATGGGTGCGTCGCCGAAGGTCTTGATCTCGCGGCTGAGCGGATCGGCACCGGCAAGATAGCGATCGGCGAATGCCTGATTGACGAGTAGCTCCGTCGGCAACAGCGCACGTGTACCGTCGGTCGTGTTGAACACGCGGCCAGTCTTGAGCGGGATGCCGAACGTGCGGAAGTAGTCCGGACTGACGAAGCGGTATTGCACGGTCGCGCGCTTGTCGGCGGGCTGGCCGACGACTTCAAAGTTGCTGCTCCAGTCGGCGTTTCCAGAAGCAGGCAGACCAAAGCTGAGGGCGAGCGACTCGACACCGGGCAACGCGAGCACACGCGCGTCGATGGCATCGAGTCGCGGCCCGAGCTGCGCGGTAGCGCGCGTTGCCCATGCAAACAAGTTTTCGCCAGGTTGCAGCACTGGCGTAGACAGCGAGAACTGAGCAGTCAGCACCTGCGACGAGCCGACGCCCGCATCCACCTCATCGAGGCGATGCAGGCTGTCGATCAGCAATCCCGCGCCGGCCAGCAGGGTCATTGCGAGTGCAACTTCGGCCGACACCAGCAGCGCACGCGCGCGCATCTGCCGACGACTGCCGGTCTTGCTGCGCGAGGCGCCTTGCAGCGCCTGAATAGGATCGGCTGCCGCCGCGCGCCATGCGGGCAGCAAGCCGAACAGCAACACGGTGCCGAGCGCGATCGCGGTCGTCGTCGCGATGACGCGCAAGTCGATGTTCGGCGCGTTGTAGGTGGGAAGCAGATCGGGTGCAAGCGCAATCAGACCAACAATCGCGGGTTTCGCGAGTGCAAGCCCGGCGAAGGCTCCGCTCAACGCGATCAGCAATGCTTCGGCGATCACCTGGCGTGCGAGGCGTCCTTGTCGCGCGCCGAGCGCGCGTCGCAGCGCAAGTTCCTGCGCACGCACCTGGCCCCGCGCCAGCATGAGGTTGGCGAGGTTTGCGCAGGCGATCAGCAATACCAGTGCGGCTGCCACCAGCAGCATGCGCAGCGGTTGCTGCACCTGCGCACTGACCAGATCCTGCAGTGGCGTGATCTCGCTGCTCATACCCGCGTCTTCGTCGGGGTAGGTGCTAGCCTGCCAGTCGGTGATGCCCTTCATGACACCGGCGGCTTGCTGCATCGACACACCTTCGTGCAGGCGCGCAACCGCGCGCAGGAAGCTCATGTTGCGCCGGCTCTGCGCATTGCCCGGTGCGAAGGTCGGAATCCAGACCTGCGCATCGTCGGGATAGCGGAATGCGGCCTGCGCGACGCCGATGACGCGGTAGGGTTCACCATTGAGTTCGATGCTGCGACCGATGACGTCGTGGTCCGCGGCGAAGCGCGTGTGCCACAAGCCATCGCCGAGCACGACGACCTTTTCGTTGCGGTTTTCTTCCTCTTCGCCGAAGCTGCGCCCGAGCGCAATCGGCTGACTGAAGACGCTCCAGAATCCAGGCGTGACCTTGTAGACGGACAGCCGCTGCGCGTCGCCATTACTCGCGAGATTCATCGTCTCCGGTGCGTACGCGCCGAACGCGTCGAAGGCATCGCCGCTGCGGTCACGCCATTCGTTGAAGTCCGGTACCGAAGTGGTGCTGTGGTGGAAGGGCGCCTGCTCCTTGGTCACGCGCACGATGCGATCAGCATGCGCAAACGGCAGCGGCTTCAGCAGCACAGCATCATAGACCGTGAAGATCGCCGCGACCGCGCCGATGCCGAGCATCAGGGTCAACATCGCAGTGATGAAAAATGAGGGACGCGCGAACAGCGAGCGTAGCGCGCAGAGCAGGTCATTGCCGAGGAAGTTCATGCTGGCGTTTCCTTGACGTGGGTGGATATCAAATCACTCACTGCGCAGCGCCTGCATCGGCGCCACGCGTGCGGCGCGCAACGCGGGTAGTGCGGTCGCTGCGAGGCCGGCGAATAGCAACGCCGCCAGTGTCGTGATCCATGCGAACGGATCGACTGCATTGACGTCGAACAGGAATCGACCGAGAACACGCGCGGCGATCGTGGCGAGGACAAGACCGATAGCGAGACCGATGCCGACGTCGAGCAGGCCGCGTCCGACCACGCTGCGCAACAGCCGCTGCGCCGAGGCGCCGAGTGCGGCGCGCACGCCGAACTCGCGTTGGCGCGCCGTGACCGCGACGGCGGTGACCGAATACAGCCCGACTCCGGCAAGCAGTATCGCCAGCGCTGCGAAGATGCCGACCAGTACAGCGTTCATGCGCTGCATCGCGGTCGCATCGGTGACGTCGTGCTGGAGCAATCGCATTGCCGCGATACCCTGGCGCGAATCGACCTCGCGCAACGCGGCACGCACGCGATCGGCGTAGGCGGCTGGATGGTTGTCGACGCGGATCGCCGCATTCAACGACACGAACTGGCGCAGCAGGATCATCAGGCTGTCGGGTACTTGCGCGAGCGGCACGTAGTACGTCGCTGGTGGCGCCTCCTGTGGTCCGAACTGGTGCACGTTGCCGACCACGCCAACGATGCGCATCGCCGGCATCGGCATGTTCTCTGCGCCGCCATCGACGGACAGCGACTGACCCAGCGGGTTGCCGTGCAGGTATTGGCGAGCAAATGCGGCGTTGACGACGACGACGGGTTCGGCGCCGCTGCGGTCGCCGTCGACGAAGTCACGACCGGCCAGTACCGGAATGCCGAATGTCACGAACGAGTCCGCGCTGACGGCGCGGTACTGTGGTACCTCTGGCATTGGGCTGCCGTCCGGCAGACGCAACGAGACGTTGAATTGCGAGCTGATCGGGAGATTCGTCGTCAGGGCCACGTCACGCACGCCGGGTTCGGTGCGCAGCCTTTCCAGCAGCTGGTCCGCGTAGCGCTGCACCGCCGCGGTGTCCGGATAGAGCGCTTTGGCCGGATTGAGGCGGAACACGAGCACGTTACGCGCATCGAAGCCGAGGTTGACGCGCGAGAGCTCCCACAACGAATGGGCGAGCAGGGCGGAGGACGCGAGCAATAGCGTCGCCAGCGAAGCTTGCGCGATGACGAGGGCGCGGCCAAAACGCTGCGAGGCGACACTCGCGCCGCCGCGTCCACCGCTGACGAGTTCGCGCGCGCTGGCCGCACTACGCCCGCGCCAGACACCGAATAGTGCGGCCAGTATCGCCACCGCCAAAGCGGCAAGCAGGGCGAACACGAACGCGCGCCATCCGATCAATACCGCGTTTGGTGCGTCCCACGCCTGCGGCAGCCATGCCCGCCCGAGCAGGAGTGCAGCTGCTGCGAGCAGCAGTCCGCCTGCCGCACCGAGCAAGCCGATGAGCAGGCCTTCGCCCAGCGCGGGCAAGGCCAGCCGCGCGACTGACGCACCAAGCGCGGCGCGCACGGCGCTGGCGTGGCTGCGCGCGACGGCACGCAGCAGCATCAGGTTCGACAGGTTCACCGTGACCAGCAGCAACACGCACAACGCGCAGGCGAAGAACAGTAACAAGACCGGTCGCGCGGTCGCGCCGAGATTCCGCGCAAGCGTGGTCGCTGAGAAATGCGCATGCCAATTTCCATTTGCAAATCCAAGTTCGGCCGCGTGCGTTTGAGAGCGCGCGTCGAACGCGGCGCTGGCCGCGTCTATCGAGACGCCGGGCGCGAGCCGGGCCAGCACCACCAGGTTGGTGGCGCTATCGCGGCTGCCGGCATCGAGCGCGAGCGGTAGCAGCACGTCGGGTGTGCCGTCGAGGTGGAAGGTCGCCGGCAGCACGCCGACTACCGGCGTCGCAACGCCATCGATCAGCACACTGTGTCCGAGCACGCCGGCGTCGCCATTGAAGTGGCGTTGCCAGAACGCGTAACCGAGGATCGCCGCGCGCGGGCCGCTCGGCCTATCCTCGTTGTCGCTGAAGTTGCGGCCGAGCGTGAGCGCGACGCCGAGCGTTGGCAGCAAGCCGGCGTCGACCGGCCACGCGCTGACCAGATCGGGTTCACCGCCGCCGGAGACGTTGACGTCCTTCGGGGGAAACTTCGTACCGAGCCGTGCGATACCGGGAATTCCATCGAGCAACTGGTATTGCTGCGGCGAGATCATCGACCACGGATGACCGCCCCCTTTGCCGAGCACAACCAGCCGATCGGGTTGCGGAAACGGCGGCGGCGCGAGCAATACCGCATCCACCAGTGCGAACACGGCGACGCAGGCGCCGATGCCGAGCGCGAGCGTCGCGCTGGCGAGTGCAAGGAAGCCCGGCTTGCGCAACGCGCTGCGCCAGCTGCGGGCAATCTCGGTCAATGACAGACTCATGTGGATGTTTCCAAGAGGCAATGAGAAATCGTTCTTGTACGGGTCATGGACTGCCTCATTCGTGACGCAGCGCGACGGTAGGGTCAACGCGCAAGGCGCGCTGCGCCGGCACGACAACGGCGGCGAGTGCAGCAAGGATCAGCACCGCCAGCACGCTGACCACGACTGCGCTGTTGCTGCCTTCGATGCTGGGCATGGAACCGGTCAGGAGATGCGCGAACGGAACGCCGGCGACAAGTCCCAGCGCGAGGCCAATGCCGAGTTGCAAAAAACTGCGTGCGAACAACTGGCGTAGTACGCGTTTGCCAGGTGCGCCGAGTGCGCGACGCACGCCGATTTCGCGCGTGCGCTGACCGACGCTGAATGCCATCACCCCGTACAGACCTGCGCCTGCGAGGAGCAGCGCGACTAACCCGAATGCGCTGAAGCTTTGCGCGACCGTGCGTTCGCCGAGGGTTCCGCTGCGGATCACTCCGGCGTAGTCGCGTACCCAGTACAACGGAATATCGGCGTCGACCTCGCGCATGATCGCGTTAAGATTCGGAGCGAACGCGAGCGGTTCGCTGCGCGTGCGTACCGCGACACTGGCGATGCGGAACGGTGCCTGGCGCAGGGGAAACAGTATTGCCGGCTGTGCGGAATCGCCCGGGGCATTGAGTTTGAGGGCACCGACCACGCCGATCACGCTGACGGTCGCTCCGTTTGGATCGTGCGGATCGATGCGAAAGGTGCGCCCGAGCACACCGCCGCCGGTATCGAAACGTGCGACGAAGCGTTGATCGACGACCGCGACGCGCGCGCCATCGGCGCGATCATGCGTGTCGAAGAAACGTCCCTGCTGCAAGTGGATGCCGTAAGCGCTGAGGAAGTGATCGTCGACTGCGCCGGACAGAACCTGTGGCAAAGGCGCTTCGCCGGCAACCGCGCCCACCGGCAAGATATCGTGGGTATCGTTGGAATTGGTGCCCGGAGTCGCCGTGCCGACAGTTGCGTCGACGACGTCCGCATCTTCGCGCAGGCGCTCGCCAAGACGCTCGTAAAGATGCACCTGCTCGGCCGGATTGGCGTCTGACGTCGCCGGCAGCATCAATCGCGCGCTCAACAGATTGTCGGTCGCGATGCCGAGGTCCACATGATCGAGTGCGGCGAGGCCGCGCACCATCGTGCCGACGCTGATCAAGAGTGCGCACGACAATGCGATTTCTCCAATCACCAGGCCGCGACTGATCCGCGCGAACGAGCCGCCGGCGACGCTGCGCGTGCCATCGCGCAGGTTGTTCGCGACCGCGGTGTCACGCACATGCAGCGCCGACAGCAAGCCGGTCAGCAACGCGGTGAGCAAGGCCGCGCCGAGGGCGAATCCAACGATGGTCGCGTCCATGTCGAAGCGCAACCAAAGCGGCGGGCCGACGTCACCGGCGCGCATCAGGCCTTGCTGCCACTGCACGCCGAGTTCGGCCAGCGGCAAGGCAATCGCTGTGGCGATCAGAGTGAGCATCAGGCATTCGGCGAACAGTTGCGTGATCAATCGGCTGCGGCTTGCGCCGAGCGCAGTGCGCACCGCGAATTCCTGACGCCGACCCAAGGTGCGCGTGAGCAACAGATTCGCCGCGTTGGCACAGGCGACCAACAGCACCATGAAGACGGCGGCGAGCATGATGTCGAGCACGGTGCGTATGGTGCGGCTCACTGCAAACCAGGCCAGCGGTTCGATGCCCGGCTGCATGCCGCGATAGCGTTCTGGTCGGTCGTGCGCGGCTTGGGTGAACCAACGTGTGAACGCGGTTGCGACCGCTGCATTGCCGACGTCAGCATGTCGGCGCAGCACGATCCAGTACGACAGGTCGTCCGATTTGGCACCGTCGAACAGATGTGCGGCAACCCAGATGACTTCGCGGTTCGGATAGCTGAAATCCTTCGGCATCACGCCGATCACGGTGGCCGGCTGTGCGTTGACGCGCAGCGGGTGTCCGACGATGGCCGGATCGCCGCCGTAGCGGCTTTGCCACAATTCGTATGACAGCATTGCGACCGTCGGTGCGCCATCGCGCGAGTCCGCGTCGGAAAAATCACGGCCGAGCAGCGGTGCCACTGCGAGCACACGGAACAGATTCGCGCTGACGAATGCACCGCTGCTGCGTTCGGGCCGGTCGAGGTCGCTGAGGTTCATTGTCGAACGCGCGAAGCCGGCTGTTTCGGCGACCCCGGCCAGATGACGCTGTGCTCCGAGCAGATCGCGATTGTGCACCGGGCTCAGGTCATTGCCACCGCTTTCGCGCAGGCCCGCATGCAGTAATTGGTCGGGTGCTGGGAAAGGAAGTGGGCGGATGACGAAGCCATTGAGCAGCGCGAGCATGAAGATCACGCAGGCGAGGCCGGCGGCAAGCACGCCGACAACGAGTGCGGAAAACGCGGGGCGAGCCACGATGCCGCGTGCGGCGTTTCTGAGTTCGGCGACCATCACGTTCATTCGACTATTCCTTTCAGGCCACGACATCGCGTGGCTGGGTAGCGCACGCGCGGCGTGCGGGCAAGAGGCACGCAAGGAGAGGCGTGATGAGCAGCAGCGCGCTGACACCGATCCCGTTCAGTCGATTGAGGATCTCGCGAGTCCTATTCATGACGCAGCGCTTCCATCGGTGCGATGCGCGCAGCGCGGCGTGCGGGGAGCCAGCAGGCCAGCAGCGTTGCAATGATGGTGACTGCGATGACGGCGACAAGCGTGAGTGGATCGGTCACATCGATACCGAACAACTGCGTACGTAGCGATTGCGCCAGCAGCGATGCAATTGACAGACCCGCTAGCAAGCCGATGCCCGCCAATCGGCCGCCATAGGCCAGGACGAGTTGCGTGATGTCGCGCTGCTGCGCACCGAGCGACATGCGCACGCCGATTTCGCCGCTGCGCTGGGCCACGCTGAAGGCGAGTACTCCGTGGATACCGACGGCAGCGAGCAGCAAGGCGCAGCCCGCGAACAGGATCATCAGCAGCATCGGCGTACGGCGATCGTCGAGCGAGGCGCCGATGCGTTCGTCCATGGTCTTGATGTCGAACACGGGCTGTTCCGGGTCAATTTTCTGCAAGATCGTGTGCAGGGGGCCGATCAACTCTGCGGCGGGCAGCTCTGTCTTCATCACGAGCGTGAACAGGCGCGTCGGGTTCTGGCGGAAATTCTCGTAGAAGGTTTCGGTCGTCGTGTCTTCGTCCAGCTTGTTGCGCTTCACCGTACCGACCACGCCTATGATTGTCTGCCATACACGCTCGTTGCTGACGCCGCGCATCGCGATGCGCTTGCCCAGAGCGCTCTCTTGCGGGAAATATTTCTGTGCAAGGAGTTCGTCGACGATGACAACCTTCTCGGAATTCGCGTCATCACTGGCGCGAAATCCACGTCCCTGCAGCAGCGGAATCTGCAGGGTCTTGAAAAAGTCCTCGTCGACGGTCTGCAGGTAGCCGAGTGGTGCGGGCTGCGCGTCCGACACGTCGCGTCCTTCAACGTAGTAGGCGGCTGAAGAATCGTCGTTCGCAAACAGCATGGATCCGACGATGCCCGCGGACGTCACGCCAGGCAGCGCGCGTACATCGGCAAGCAGGCGTTCGTGAAATGGTGCGGCGGCTGCGCTGTTCTTGTAGCGGTTCGGTGGCAGGTGCACGCTGGCGCTGAGCACGTGGTTGCTCTGGAAGCCGGGGCTCTGGCGCTGCATGAGAGCAAAGCTGTGGATCAACAGGCCGGTGCCGACGAGAAGCACGGCGGCCAGCGCGATCTGCGCGATGACGAGGCCGTCGCGCGTCGTGCGCGCGAATCTGCTGCCGACACCGCCACGTGCACCGTCCTTGAGAACTTCGGAAGGTCGGGTACGGGTCAATGAGAGAGCGGGGAGCAGGCCCGACAGTAGCGCGCTCGCGAGCGTCAGTATCGCCGTGATCGCGAGCACGACGCCGCCAATATCGACCCGGAATCCGCGGGCGGCCCCATCGAGGTCAAGCGTATGCACCAGATGCAAGCCGCCTTCCGCCACGACGATGCCGAGCGCGCCCCCAAGTAGCGCGAGCAGCAGGCTTTCCATCAGCACTTGCTGTGCGATGCGTGCGCGCCCGGCGCCGAGCGCGGAGCGCAACGCAAGTTCCCTGCGGCGCGATGACACACGCAGCAGCATGAGGTTCGCGATATTGGCGCAAGCGATCAGCAACACGGCGAAGGCCACTGCCTGCAGCGTCCACAGCAGCGGTTTGACGTCGCCGGTCTGGCGATCGTGCAGGCTTTTGCTGCGCCCCGCGAAACCCGAACTTTCCATGAAGCGGTCGTAGCTGCGCGTGTCGCCACCCGTGCCAGCGAGGCGTACTGCGTTGCGGTGCGCGATCGCATCGAATTGTGCGTCGAGCTGCGCAATCGAAGCGCCCGGTTTCAGGCGGCCGATGCTGCGCGCGAAATCGAAGCCGCGCATCGCGTCACTTTTCTGCATCGGCGTGAACGCAAACGCGGCCCACAGCTGCACGTCGCGATTGGGAAACGAGAAATCGCTCGGCATCACGCCGATCACACGGTAGCTGTCTCCATTCAGGCGGACGTCGCGCCCGATGATCGTCGCATCCGCCGCGAACTGATTTTTCCACAGCGAATCGGTCAGGATCACGACGTGGTCGTGGCCGATTTCCGCTTCGTCAGCACTGAACGTGCGTCCGAGTGCCGCGTTGACCTTGAGGGTCGTGAACAGCGACGGCGTCGCCACGATGCCGGTGAGATGCCGTGGCGCACCTTCGCCCGCGAGATTGAAGCTGCGGTCGTAGTAAAGCGCGCTATCGGCGAGGGCGTCGGCCTGGTCGCGGCGGTCGATATAGTCGGGAACCGTCATGCCGGACGTTTCCTGGTTCATCTTCGGGTAGCTGTTGTAGATGTAGACGAGCTGTACGCTGTCGGCGTACGGAAGCGGCTTCAGCAGCAGGCCATTGATGAGGCTGAAGATCGCGCTGTTCGCGCCGATGCCGAGTGCGAACGTGAGGACAACCGCGAGTGCAAAGCCGGGCCTTGCCGCCAGCATTCGGCAGCTCTGCATGAAATCCGCTCGCAAGTTCAAAAGCATGCGCCTACTTCACGTTGGGCTGTGTATCTGAGGACGCGCGCTCAGGCCGCGATCGAATACGAAAGTCATTCATGCCGCAGTGCCTCCATCGGTGCGATGCGTGCGGCGCGGCGTGCGGGTAGCCAGCAGGCGAACAACGCGGTTACTGCAAGGAGAATCGATGCAGCGACAAACGCGAACACGTCGTCGACGTCTGCACCGAACAGCAGACTTGCTATCAGCTGCGCGCAACCCAGCGACAGCAGTGATCCGATCACCATTGCGACACCGATCAAACCTGTCCCGTGACGCATGACCTCGCGCAAGATGCGCTGCGGGCTGGCACCTAGCGCAAGACGCACGCCGAATTCACGCGTGTGGCTGGCGATATGCATCGTGATCAGCCCATACAGGCCGATGACAGCGAGCAGCAAGCCGAGCGTGCCGAGGGTAAGCGACATCCAGCCCGCGATGCGCTGCGGCAATAGCGACAGTGCGATGAAATCCGCGAGCGGATGCACTTGGCCGGCAGGCTGTGATGCATCCAAAGTGCGCAATTCTCCCTGCAGCCGTTGCGCAAACGTGTTGGCCGGCAGGTTCGTTTTCACGACCAGCGATGTCTCGGCATGAGGCCACTGTGTCAATGGCAGGAACAGGAAAGGTTGATGGACGTCCGACAGCGATGCGTAGCGGCCATCTGCTGCGATGCCGATGACGGTCAGCTGGCGTATGTCCTTGCCGTCGCCATAGCTGAAGGTGCGGCCGAGCACATCACCATCCGCTGAGAGCCGATGCGCGAGTGCGGTATTGACAATGCCGACGTCACCGCTGCCTTTGGCGTCGTGCGTGTCGAAATCACGTCCACGCATTTTGATCTCGAGGGCTGCGAAATAGCCCGGTGAAATCAGGTTGACGTCCGGCGACAATTCATCCTCGCCCAGGCCAGCGACCTGAAAGCTGCCCATCTCCATGCGGTCGAGGCTGAGCGGCGTGACTGCGGCGAGACTGGCCTGCTGCACGCCGGGAAGCGCTCGTGCGCGTTCGATCAATGACTGTTGCAGACGCAGTTCGTGGGATTCCTCGTAGCCGCTCGGACGCAGGTTGAAATCGGCGACGAGCACGTTCTGCGCGTCGAAGCCCAGATCGATCGTTGTGGCGCGCTGCATGGCGCGCAGGAACAGTCCGCCGGTCACTAGCAAGACCAGGGTCAGCGCAATTTGTGCAACGACGAGCGACGCACCCATGCGTGAGCGCCGGCCCGTAGTCTGGCGTCCACCCAGGGCTTCGCTCGCGCCAGGGGCCCGATTGGACGCGCGCAACGCGGGCAGCAGGCCGAATCCCATGGTCGTTGCGAACACGCAGCCAAGCGCGAACAGCAGTACCATCGCGCTGATCGGAATCTGGAGCAGCACCGGCACCGGTGTCGGCAGGTCGATTCGCTCCAGCAAACTGCACCACCACACACTGAGCAACACACCGACGAGGCCTGCAGCGAGCGCAAGAAGCGCGCTTTCCGCCAGCAGCTGCGAAATGATCCTGCCGCGACTCGCGCCGAGTGCGAATCGCACCGCAATCTCGAAGCGGCGCCCCTCGCCACGTGCCAGCATCATGCCCGCGACATTGACGCAGGCAACCAGCAGGATCATGGAAATCAGAGCGAACAGAAAACCTGAGAAGGCGAGCAGGCTGCCGTGGAATTCGCCGGGCATCGAACGCAACGCTGAAACACTTACGCCGGGCTTGTCTTTCGAGGTTCCGTACTCCAGCGCAAGTTGCGTGGCGATCGTGGACAATTCGTGTTCGACGTGAGTCGCCGTCACCTGCGGCGCCAAGCGTGCCCCGATCGAGAGCCAGCGTGAATTGCGGTTAGTGAGGACTTGCGCCATTCCAGGTTGGAGCAGTGAGCGTTGGCTCAGCGGCAGGTAGAACTCGGGACTGAAGAACCCGATGAGCCCGTGAAACGTCGGTACCGTCACTCCGACCAGGGTGAACGCGTGTCCGTTGATCATGACGGGCTTGCCGATAGCCGCGTCGTCGGCGTTGAGATATTTACGCCATGCCGCGTAGGTGGCGACGGCGACCGGCGCTGCCGAATCGCTGCGGTCGTCATTCGCGTTCAGCAGTCTGCCGCGATAGGGCGTCACCTGCAGTGCGTCGAAATAGTTGCCACTCACCAACGTGCTGAGGCTGCGTTGTGGCTCGTCGTGGGCGGTGAAGTTCACCGCTTCGAGGCGGTAGGAAAACAACGCGGCCGACGACTTGATGCGTTCAGCGTAGTCGCGGAAGTCCGGATACGAGAAGCTCGTGTAATTGTTGCCGCGCCGGAAGCCATCGACTTCGACCAGTTCCTGTGGCGCGCCGACCCCTTGCACGCCTGCGAACAAATAGGTGTTGACCGCGCTGAACAAGGTGGTCTCGGCACCAATGCCGATCGCGAGCGAGAGGATCGCGACCAAGGCAAATCCAGGGCGCGCAAACAGTTGACGGGCGGCGTGGCGAAAATCGGTTGACACGAAACTCATGGGCATTCCTTTGGAACCAATGCGTCGCAATGGGGGTCTTCGATGCGGGAGCAGATTCAGCCGCGACACTTTTCCTTTCGGCTTGCGCCAGACGAAGCGCAGCTGACCATGACACCTACGGGACTTGTTCGATCGCGGCGCTGCGCTGCGGACGCATCAGACGCTGGTCTTCTTCATGGCGCAGGCGATGCATCGTCGCTTCGTCGACAACACGACCGTCGAACATGAAGATCCGCCGATCCGCGAATTCGGCGTAACGCTGATCGTGGGTGACCATGCAGATCGTCGACCCCGCCTTGTGCAGTTCATCGAGCAGGGCCATCACGGCTTCGCCATTCTTCGAATCGAGATTGCCGGTAGGTTCATCGGCAAGGAGAATTGACGGTGCGCCGACCAAGGCACGCGCGACTGCGACGCGCTGTTGCTGGCCGCCGGAAAGCTGGGCCGGGTAGTGCTTCACGCGATGCGCCATGCCGACGCGTTCGAGCGCGGCGATGGTGCGGTCGCGGCGTTCCGCCTTCGACACGCCTTCGCGATACGTCAATGGCAATTCGACATTCTCGAAGACGCTGAGGTCGCCGATCAGGTTGAATGCCTGGAACACGAAGCCGATTTCCTTGTTGCGGATTTGCGCACGCTCGCTGGCACTGATATCGGCGACTTCGCGGCCGTTGAGCGTGTAGGTGCCTTCACTGGGCGTGTCGAGCAGGCCGAGGATCGCGAGCAGGGTCGACTTGCCGCAGCCGGAAGGTCCGGAGATCGACACGTATTCGCCACGTTTGATGTCGAAATGCACGCCGGCCAGCGCATGGGTTTCGACTTCGTCAGTCAGGAACACCTTCTTGATGCTGTCCATGCGGATCAGCGAATCGGTGCGGTTCGTGTCGTTCATCGAGGTTCCCTGTCAGGTCTTTGCAATGCAGTTGGCACAAGGTTTGAAGTGGGATGCGTTTTCGCGCTCCCGCGTTTCACTTGAGGCGGATCTTGTCGTGCTGGTCGTAGGCGCTGGTGTCGGACAGGACCACGCTGTCGCCGACCGAGAGGCCGTTGCGAATTTCGATCAGGTTGACCGAGCTCTTGCCCAGTTGCACCGGTACGCGACTGGCGACACCACTGCTCGGATCGAGGCGAAACAGGCGCACTTCGGAGTCGGGTTGACCGAACGCAGGGCGCCCGACGTACAGCACATCCGGCAGGCGTTCGATCTCGATCGTGCCGTCCACCGAAAGATCAGGTCGCGCACCCGGCGGCAGCGCGCCGATCAGGTCGACGTCCACCTGCACCGTACCGTTCTGCACGGCCGGATCGACCCGCGCCACCTTGCCGTCGACGATGCCGTTGCGCGTGTCCACCTTCACCGGCTGACCGAGCACGATGTCCTTCGCCTGGGTTTCGGCGATGCGCAGTTCCGCGCGCAATTCGTTCGGGCGCGCAACGCGCGCGAGGTTGGTGCCGGCGACGACCTGCTGGCCTTCCTCGACTGGGACCTGCTGCAACACACCGTGAATACCGGCACGCAGATGCAGCGCATCGGCCTGGCGCTGACGCAATTCGCGCGTCGCCACCAACTGGTCCAGGCGCGCCTGCTCCGCCGCGATCTGTGCCGCGATATTGCGCTGGAATTCCACCACGCGCTGCTGCTCGATCTTCACGCGGTTCTTCAACTGCACCAACACGACCAGACTCTTCTTGTATTGCACAGCGGGAATCACGCCTTTCTCGGCGACGGTCTTTTCTGCCTCGGCCTGCATGCGTGCCGTCTCGAAATCGCTCTGCGCCTGGGCAAGTGCAGACTGTTCGTCGAGCAGTTTGGAACTGAGGTCGGTACGCTTCGCGGCGAGATCGGACTGCGCCGCCGTCACCGCCGTCTTGCCCGCGAGCAGTTGGTCATCGACTTCGGGATTGCTCAGTTCGAGGATCACCGTATCGGGCTCGACCATCGCGCCCGGCCTCACGACGATGTGCTCGACGCGCGCGGCGGTCTCGGCGGCGATCCAGCGGATTTCTTTCGGCACCAGCGTACCGGGGCCGCGTACTTCGCGCAGCAGCTCGCCGCGCGTGACCGTGTCGACGAGTACGCTCGACCGGTCGATCGACGGGATGGCTGGGCCGAGGGCGGCCAAGCCCATGCCTGCGGCGACGAGCAGGGCGACGACGACTCCACCGATCAGGTACTGGCGGCGACGCTTGCGTTGTTTCAGTTCGGGGCGGGCGATATCCATGCGTTCAGTAGAGCAGGGACCGTGCCAGCAGTTCGCAAAAACGCAACCTATTGTTTTGCCAGCGCATCAGATGGCGGCCGCCTCTCCAAGCGTCCGCTTTCGGACGCTTTCCGAACGCCGTCGTTCGGCTGTCTGCAGGTCTGCGGACGCGGCGACGGGCGAATCAGAATTCGAGTTCGACCGCTGCGCACAGGTAATCGATCATCGGCGCAACGCGCTTGAAGGTGTCGATCACGACCGGCAACAGCTCGTCCGACGTGGCGATCGCATCGGCAAATCCCTGACCCGCGGCAAAGCTCTTGCGCTTGAGGTCATCGATCAATTCGTGCGCTGGATCGAAACCGCGCGGTGGTCGACTCAGGCTTTCGCCCCAGAACTCGAAGCGCTCACGGAAGGCCTTGCCCTGCGTGGCCTTCTTCCATGCCGCCGGGTTGTCGGCGAGGAATTCGCGAATCTTCTTCAGGGTTGACGATCCAGGATGCCAGAGTCCGCCACCGGCAAAGCAGTCGCGTGGCTGTATGTGCAGGTAGAACGACGGCGCCTCGATCTCGCGGCGTCGTTCGTGGGCGAAGCGCGCGCCGGCCCAAGCCTTGTACGGCGTCTTGTCGCTCGCGAACCGCGTGTCGCGGTGGATGCGGAACAGCGATCCACCCTGTGCACGCGGATCGGCGCGGTAATGCGTGCTGATTTTCGCAAGCGGTCCCTGCAGATCCGTGATCAGGCGCAGGAACGGTTCACGCAGCACCTCTTCATAGCGCGACTTGTTCGCGGCGAACCAGGCGCGATTGTTGTTCGCGGCGAGATCGCGCTGGAATTTGAAGGTCTTCGGGGAGAAGTAGGTCGTGGCCAAGTCTGCGATCGCGATGCTCAGGACACCATCCCCACCCAACCCTCCCCTTGAAGGGGAGGGCTAACTATTTGCAGCTGTATCAGCTCTAAAAAGGCCGGCTCTGCGCCAACTTACGCAGCCATGCTTCAAGCCCTCCCCTTCAAGGGGAGGGTTGGGAAGGGTTCGTGTCGCTCGATGTCTTTCCGTAGCGGAGCATCGCGGCTGAACTCCACAACAGCAGCCGTTCCTACGTGGTTTCGCGTCCCCAGGCTTCCAGCGCATCGAGCAGTGGCACGTGCGCCGATTGCAATGAGTGATCGGCGCGCATACGCGCGATCGTCGCGAAGTACTCATCCCGAGTCAGTGTCGTCAGCGGTGTAGCGGTCGTGAGGCGGCGCTGTCGGAATTCGTCCCAGCGCACGGTGTCGGCTGCCTCCAGACTTTCAGGCCAGTTGCGCGCGCGGTAGCGGAACAGCAGTTCCGCATAGCGCGGATCGCGGAAAGGGAACGCGCGCGCTCCCAGTTGCTCCGGTGGCGTTTCGCGCACTGCGCGCAACAGGCGTTTGTCTGCATCGGGAAGAAATCCGCCGTATAACGCGAGCTCCGGATCGGTCGCCGGCTCGCGATTGTCCGCACGTCCAAACACCTTCTGAAGTTTCGCGACGAGCAATTCGGCCCCACGCAGTCGTTCGAGATTCGCGAGTGCGCGTGCGGGATCGAGCGCGATGCGTTCGAGATCGACGTCCTTGAGCACGCCCATTGGCGCGAGTGCGGGCGATTTGTTCGCATGGATCGCCTTCAGCGGAATGCGTTCGATGCCGTCGGGCAAGTCCGCGCGCGAAACGAATACGCGATCGGCTATGTCGTCCGCATCGAGTTCGAGCAGGGGCGTGGGATCGACATCAAGATCGTACGCAATCACTGCGTTCGGCAGGCTCGGGTGCATCGCGAGTGGCGCGATCAAGGCGAGGCAGCCGTGGCTGGCTGGATAGCGCGAGGACACATGTACCAGCGGCGTCATGCGTGCCACGTCGAGTAGTTCGAATACGCGCTGCTTGCGGCGCAGCGCGAAATAGAATTCCCACAATCGCGGCTGGCGCACGCGGATCAGGCGCGCAAGCCCGATCAGCGCCTCGACATCGGAAACCGCATCGTGCGCACGCGCCTGCTCGATATAGTTCGCACGGGCGAGGTGTTCAAGCCGGAAGCTCGGACTGCCGTCATCCCGACGCGGCCATTCGATGCCTTCGGGACGCAGCGCGTAGCACATGCGTGCGAGATCGATGAGATCCCAGCGCGAATTGCCGTCCTTCCACTCGCGTTCGTAGGGATCGTAAAAATTGCGATAGAGGAGATGGCGCGTGAATTCGTCGTCGAAGCGCAATGAGTTGTAGCCGACATTGCAGGTGCCTGGTTCGGCCATCGTCTCGTTGACCTGGGCGGCGAATTCAGCTTCGATCATGCCATCGCGTTGCATCTGCTGCGGCGTGATGCCGGTGATCAGGCAAGCCTCGGGATGTGGCAGCACATCCGCTGCAGGCTTGCAGAAAATCGATATCGGTTCGCCGATCGGCTCCAAATCCAGCGTCGTGCGGATCGCGGCGAATTGTGCAGGCCGGTCGCGGCGCGGATCGGCGCCGGTGGTTTCGTAGTCGTGCCACAGCAGGGTCTGGGTCATCGCCGCAGCATAGCGCAGGGTTTCCAAGCGGCGGCGGCTTGCGTGGTGGCCTGTAACGCCCATTTCGGAAGCGGCTCGCTCGGTCTCGCGGCGCTGGACTTGTCGTTACGGCGGGCTGTCCTGCCCGCCGGCCTTGGGGCCCAGCTACGCTGTTCGCGCGCGCTCCCGGCGCGCGCAGTCACTCGGCCCATAGCCACCGCTATGGGCCTCGCTCCGGGTCAGCGTCCAACACCACCATCCGCTTCGCGAACCATCTTCCAAATGAGG
Source organism: Dokdonella sp. (assembly GCA_039919785.1). Lineage (GTDB taxonomy): Bacteria > Pseudomonadota > Gammaproteobacteria > Xanthomonadales > Rhodanobacteraceae > Dokdonella_A. The sequence goes on from JBDSFA010000436.1 coordinate 19,155, forward strand.
GCTACAGGCCACTAGACTGGAGCGCTACGAAACAAGGAGCCAGCGCATGCGCGGAGCGGACGAGAACAACCTGATCTGGATCGACCTCGAAATGACGGGGCTGGATCCCGATACCGATTCGATCCTGGAGATCGCTACGATCGTCACCGACAAGGATCTCAATCCACTTGCCGAAGGGCCGGAGTTCGCGATACGCCATCCGGTCGAGCGACTGGAAGGCATGGACGACTGGAACCGCAACCAGCACAGCAAATCCGGCCTGTGGCAGCGCGTAGTCGAATCGCAGATCGATATACCGACTGCCGAAGCGCTGACGATGGAATTCCTGCTGCAATGGGTGCCTGCGGGCAAATCGCCGATCTGCGGCAATTCGATCTGCCAGGATCGCCGATTTCTGTATCGGCTGATGCCGCGTCTCGAACGGTTCTTCCATTACCGTAACCTCGATGTTTCGACCCTCAAAGAGCTCGCGCGACGCTGGGCGCCTGAAGTGGCCCGTGGTTACACCAAGGAATCGACACACACCGCGCTCAGCGATGTGCACGACTCAATCGCGGAGTTGCGGTACTACCGGCCGTTCATGGGGCGCATGGCGGGGACGCTGGAAGCGCCGTGAACGTGCGTCCAGCGATCGATTGCGTCTATTGATAGGGCGCCTGATTCGGCAAAGGAGCAATCCGCAGGAATGAAAGACCTGTCGTCCATGCAGACGTTCGTCATTAAGTTCGTGTTTCCGGTGATCTGGATCTCGGGATTCGGTGCCGGTGTGATCGGACTGTGGTCCGGTGCGATGACTGGACGTAACGGCGTGCAGCCGCCCGCTGAAATGAAATGGATCTTTCTTTTCGGATGGATCGCCGGAATCGCAATGATCTGGTGGATGTGCGCACCGCTCAAACGCGTGCGATTGGACGGAATGATTCTGCATATCTCCAACTACCTGCAGGAGATCAGCGTGCCTGTAGCGGCGATCGAGTGCATTACCGAAAACCGCTGGATCAATATCCAGCCGGTTACCATTCATTTCAATCGCTCTACGCAGTTCGGTGATTCCATTGTTTTCATGCCGACATCGCGAATGTTTGCATTCTGGTCGCCTCATCCGGTTGTCGCTGAGCTGGAGCAGCTCATGGTGACGGCACGAATGCGACGTGCGGAATATTGAATGGGCTCGATGCCAACGATTCGCTAGTGAAAATCGCGTGAAGGAAAACCGAGTTCTGGCAACAATGCGCTGTAGTCGTGCAGGCGCTTGGCGATCAGGTGATACACACCATCGCTGGCTTCGAGCACGCCGTCGACGGCCATCACGGTCGATTCGAGCAGCACGCGATGCTGCTTCTGCGCCAGCGCGCGCCAGACCACCACATTGACGATGCCGGTCTCGTCTTCGAGCGTGACGAAGGTGACGCCCTTCGCCGTGCCCGGATGCTGGCGTACGGTGACGAGACCAGCGCAACGCAGTGATCGACCGCGATTTGCCGCATCCGTGGTCGTGCTCGCCAGCGACACGCGACGACGCGAGAGCTCAGTACGCACCAGCGAGAGCGGATGCTGCGTCAGCGACAACCCAAGCGTTGCGTAATCGGTCATCACGTCTTCGCGCAATGACGGTTGCCTCAGTTCGACCATCGCTTCGGTGATCGTCGCGTGCGCGAGTATCGGCGCCGGCAATTGTGCACCGGCACTTTCCCAGCGTGCGCGATAGCGATGGCCGCTGAGACTTTGCAATGCGCCCGCGTCGGCGAGCCGTGCACGTTCCGATGCCGTCACACGCGCTCGGCGCGTCATGTCGGCAACGTCGCGGAACGGCGCTTCGTTACGCGCATCGACAAGTCGCAGACCGAGTTCTTGCGATAGGCCGCGTATCTCCCGCAGGCCGAGGCGCAATGCGACAGGATCTTTTTCTTGCACGAGTGATTGGTGTGCGAATGAGTCTGCCGCCGATGAATGGCGAAGCGGGAGGAGGGCTGACGCCAGCGTGCAATCCCACATGCTGGCTGTGACATCGACCGGAAGAACCTGTGCACCATGCCGCTGCGCATCCTGGATCAGCTGCGAGGGTTGGTAGAAACCCATCGGCTGAGCGTTCAGTAGCGCAGCTGTAAATGCAGTCGGATGATGATGTTTCAGCCACGACGATGCCCAGACCAGTTGCGCGAAGCTCGCGGCGTGCGATTCGGGGAAACCATATTCGCCGAAACCCTGGATCTGCTTGAAGATGCGCTCGAAGTACGCTTCGTCATAGCCGCGTTCGAGCATGCCGTTGCGGATCTTGTCGTGGAAATGATCGAGTCCGCCACGACGTTTCCATGCGGCCATCGCACGACGTAGCTGGTCGGCTTCGCCTGCGCTGAAACCTGCGACGACCTGGATCAGCTTCATCACCTGTTCCTGGAAGATCGGTACGCCGAGCGTGCGTTCCAGGACGCCTTTTACACCGGATTCTCCGCTGCCCGATTCGCGTTCGATGCGGGACTGCGGGTAGTCCACCGCTTCGATTTTTTTCCGACGACGCAGATAGGGATGAACCATGTCGCCCTGGATCGGGCCGGGCCTGACGATCGCGACCTGGACCACGAGATCGTAAAACGTGCGCGGCTGCAATCGCGGCAGCATCGACATCTGCGCGCGCGATTCGATCTGGAATACGCCGACGGTATCGGCCTTGCAGATCATGTCGTACACAGCTTCGTCGTCCGTCATCGGAATGTCGATCAGGCTGGGGCTGGGGCCGAGGTATGCGTGCTTCCACAAACCGTGCTGATGCAACAGGTCGAGGCATTTTCGCAGGCAGGTCAGCATGCCGAGGGCGAGGCAATCGACCTTGAGCAGCTTCATCGTTTCCAGGTCGTCCTTGTCCCACTGGATGATCGTGCGATCGGGCATTGATGCGTTCTCGACCGGCACGAGATAGTGCAGCGGTTGTTCGGAAATCACGAAGCCGCCGACGTGTTGCGAAAGATGGCGCGGAAAACCGCGGATTTCATTCGCGAGCGCGAACAGGCGATGCAGCACGCGACTGCAAGGATCGAAACCACGCTCGCGCAACCATTCCTTGAGCGGACGATCGCTGCGCACGCGCGAGAACATGCCGGTGAGGCTGTCGAGCTGGTCTTCGGGAATGCCAAGGGTGCGGCCGACGTCGCGCACGGCGCTCTTGCCGCGGTAGCAGATCACGGTGGCGGCAAGTGCAGCGCGATCGCGGCCATATTTCGCGAACACGTACTGGATGACTTCCTCGCGGCGCTCATGCTCGAAGTCGACATCGATATCCGGTGGCTCCTTGCGTTCCCTCGATACGAATCTCTCGAACAGCAGGTTTCCGTTCTGCGGTGTCACGACCGTGATGCCGAGGCAATAGCAGACGGCCGAATTCGCCGACGAGCCGCGGCCCTGGCAGAGGATCGGCGGTTTCTGATCGCGCGCCCAACGCACGATGTCCTCGACGGTGAGAAAGAAATGCTCGTACTCCAGTTCGGCAATCAGCACGAGTTCTCTTTCGACCTGCGCGTGCACATTGTCAGGAATGCCGCCGGGCCAGTGCTTCGCTGCGCCTTTCCATGTCATTTCGCGCAGATGATCGATCGCTGTCATGCCATCCGGCACCAGTTCCGCTGGATATTGGTAATTGAGCTTGTGCAGATCGAAGGTGCACAACGATGCGATGCGTAGCGTTTCTGCGAGCAGGTCATCCGGATACAGCGCAGCGAGATCATCGATCTTGCGCAGATGCCGCTCGCCATTGGGGAACAAGGCATGCCCGGCTTCCGCGATCGTGCAGCCCGTGCGAATCGCGGCCATCACATCCTGCAATGCGCGTCGCCGCCGTTGATGCATATGTACGTCGCCGGCTGCCGCCAGTGGCAGGTCATGACGCTTGCCGAGGTTGCGTAACGCAGCCAGTTGCGCTGCATCATCTGGACCGCAATGCAGTTCGACTGCAAGCCACGTGCGACCGCGGAAATGCTGCGCCACCCATTCGAGATGGGTGGCGCAGATGGCCAGCACCAGCACGTCCTCGCCGAGTTGCTCCGCATCTGTCCGGGTCAGGTGATATTCGCCTTTCGCACTGCGCCGGCGACCTGTCGTGATCAGCTTGCAGATGTCCGTGTAGCCGTCTTGATTGCGTGCGAGCAGCACGAGTTTCGGGCCATCGGCGAGGTGAACTTCGGTGCCGACGATCAGGGCGATACCGGTTTCATCGGAGGCTTCGAGCGCGCGCACGATGCAGGCGAGCGAACATTCGTCGGTGATCGCGAGTGCGCGATAGCCCA
>JBDSFA010000267.1:0-4411 GCA_039919785.1 Dokdonella sp.
TTCGGCGAAGTGAAGAAGCCGGAGACGATCAACTACCGCACGTTCAAGCCGGAGCGCGATGGCCTGTTTTGCGCGGCGATCTTCGGTCCGATCAAGGACTACGAATGCCTGTGCGGCAAGTACAAGCGCATGAAGCATCGCGGTGTGGTCTGCGAAAAGTGCGGCACCGAAGTCACGCTCGCGAAAGTTCGCCGCGAGCGCATGGGCCACATCGAGCTGGCTTCGCCGACAGCGCACATCTGGTTCCTGAAGTCGTTGCCTTCGCGCATAGGCCTCATGCTCGACATGACGCTGCGTGACATCGAACGGATCCTGTATTTTGAAGCCTATGTTGTCGTCGACCCGGGTCTGACGTCGCTCGATCGCGGTCAGCTGCTCAATGAAGAGCAGTATCTGCAGTCGGTCGAGGAACACGGCGACGAGTTCGACGCGCGCATGGGCGCCGAAGCCGTCTATGAGTTGCTCAAGACGATCGATCTCAACCAGGAATTGATTCGCCTGCGCGAGGAAATCGCATCGACGAATTCCGAGACCAAGCTGAAGCGCTTGTCCAAGCGCATCAAGCTGGTCGAAGCGTTCCTGGAATCGGGCAACCGTCCCGAGTTCATGGTGTTGACCGTGCTGCCGGTGCTGCCGCCGGATCTGCGTCCGCTGGTACCGCTCGATGGCGGTCGTTTCGCTACGTCGGATCTCAACGATCTGTACCGCCGCGTCATCAACCGCAACAACCGTCTCAAGCGCCTGCTCGAGCTCAATGCGCCGGACATCATCGTGCGCAACGAGAAGCGCATGCTGCAGGAAGCGGTCGATGCGCTGATGGACAACGGTCGTCGAGGCCGTGCGATCACGGGCACCAACAAGCGCCCGCTGAAGTCGCTGGCCGACATGATCAAGGGCAAGCAGGGTCGCTTCCGCCAGAACCTGCTTGGCAAGCGCGTCGACTACTCCGGCCGTTCAGTCATCGTGGTCGGTCCGACGCTGAAGCTTCACCAGTGCGGCTTGCCGAAGAAGATGGCGCTCGAGCTGTTCAAGCCGTTCATTTTCTCCAAACTGCAGCGGCGTGGTCTCGCGACCACGATCAAGGCGGCGAAGAAGCTGGTCGAGCGCGAGAGCGCGGAAGTCTGGGACATTCTCGAAGAAGTGATTCGCGAGCATCCGGTGCTGCTCAACCGCGCACCGACCCTGCATCGTCTCGGCATCCAGGCGTTCGAACCGGTATTGATCGAGGGCAAGGCGATCCAGTTGCATCCGCTCGTCTGCACCTCGTTCAACGCCGACTTTGACGGCGATCAGATGGCCGTGCACATTCCGCTGTCGCTTGAAGCGCAGCTGGAAGCTCGCGCGTTGATGATGTCGACGAACAATATCCTTTCGCCAGCGAATGGCGAGCCGATCATCGTGCCGACGCAGGACGTCGTGCTCGGTCTGTATTACATGACCCGAGCGCTTGAGAACGTGAAGGGCGAGGGCATGGTATTCGCGAATCTCGCGGAAGTGCATCGCGCCTATGACAATCGCGTCGTCGAATTGCACGCGAAAATCAAGGTGCGTTTGCGCGAAGTCGAGATCGACGAACTGAAGCAGCGCACCGAGAAGATCTCGATCGTTGATACAACGATTGGTCGTGCTTTGCTCGCGGAAATCCTGCCCGAAGGCCTGCCGTTTGCACTGGCCAACACCGAGTTGACCAAGAAATCGATCTCGCGCCTGATCAACCAGTGCTACCGTCGTCTTGGTCTGAAGGACACCGTCGTGTTCGCGGATCAGCTGATGTACACCGGCTTCCATTACGCAACGCGTGCGGGCATGTCGATCGGCATCGACGACATGAAGATCCCGGCCGAGAAAAAGGGCATCCTCGAACTCGCCGAGAAAGACGTCACCGAAATCCAACAACAATTCCAGTCAGGTCTCGTGACCGCCGGCGAGCGCTACAACAAGGTTGTCGATATCTGGTCGCGGACGAATGAGCAGGTCGCTGCGGCGATGATGAAGGGCATCGGCGCCGACAAGGTGAAGACGGCCAAAGGCGACATCATCGAACAGAAGTCGATGAACTCGCTCTTCATCATGGCCGACTCCGGTGCGCGTGGTAGCGCAGCGCAGATCCGACAGCTCGCCGGTATGCGCGGCCTGATGGCGCGCCCGGATGGCTCGATCATCGAGACACCGATCAAGGCCAACTTCCGTGAAGGCCTGAACGTGCTGCAGTACTTCAACTCGACTCACGGCGCTCGAAAGGGTCTCGCGGATACAGCGTTGAAGACCGCGAACTCTGGTTACCTGACACGTCGTCTCGTCGACGTCGCACAGGACGTCGTGGTCACTCTGGTGGATTGCGGCACTTCGAACGGCCTGACCATGGCGCCGATCGTTGAAGGCGGCGATGTCGTCGAACCGTTGCGCGAGCGCGTGCTCGGTCGTACCGTGGCCGAAGACGTGTTCGCGCCCGGCAATGATGAAGACCCGATCGCAGTGCGCAACACCTTGCTCGACGAAGCGCTGGTCGACAAGATCGAAGTGGCTGGCGTGCAATCGATCCTGGTGCGTTCGCCGATCACCTGCCAGGCGCGTTTCGGCGTCTGCGCCATGTGCTACGGGCGCGATCTTGCGCGCGGTCATCGTGTCAATATCGGCGAAGCGGTCGGCGTCATCGCCGCGCAGTCGATCGGTGAGCCCGGTACCCAGCTGACGATGCGTACGTTCCATATCGGCGGCGCGGCGTCGCGAGCGGCGGCGATCGATAACGTTCAGGTCAAGACGACTGGCGCGTTGAAGTTCACCAACTTGAAAACCGTCGCGCATAGCGCCGGTCACCTGGTCGCGGTATCGCGATCGGGTGAACTCTCGGTCATGGATCAGCACGGCCGCGAGCGCGAACGCTATCGCGTGCCGTACGGCGCGATCATCGACGCGAAGGATGGCGCTGCCGTCAAGGCAGGCCAACTGGTCGCCAAATGGGACCCGCATACGCATCCGATTGTTTCGGAAGTGGCCGGTGTCGTGCGCTTCATCGATTTCATGGACGGCATCACCGTGCAGGAGCAGATCGATGAATTGACCGGTCTTGCGAGCGCGGTGGTCACCGATCCGAAGCGTCGCGGCAGCGCGGCCAAGGATCTGCGTCCGATGGTGCGCATCGTCGGCAAGAAGGGCGAGGAGCTCCGACTTCCCGGTACCGATATTCCGGCGCAGTACTTCCTGCCGGCTGGTGCGATTGTGTCGCTGCAGAATGGTGTGGAAGTCGGCATCGGCGACGTCGTTGCGCGTATCCCGCAGGAAACCTCCAAGACCCGCGATATCACCGGCGGTCTGCCGCGCGTTGCGGATCTGTTCGAGGCGCGCAAACCCAAGGAGCCGGCGATCCTTGCTGAGCGCTCGGGCGTGATCAGCTTCGGCAAGGACACCAAGGGCAAGCAGCGTCTGATCATCCGCGATTCCGACGGTAACGAGCACGAAGAGCTGATTCCGAAGTGGCGCCACGTAATCGTGTTCGAGGGCGAGCACATCGAGAAGGGCGAGACGGTTGTCGACGGCGAGCCGAGTCCGCACGATATCCTGCGCCTGCTCGGCGTCGAGCCGCTGGCTGCTTATCTGGTGAAGGAAATCCAGGACGTCTATCGCCTGCAGGGTGTGAAAATCAACGACAAGCACATCGAAGCGATCATTCGCCAGATGCTGCGCAAAGTCGAAATTTCCGCAGTCGGTGACACGCGGTTCCTGCGTGGCGAGCAGGTCGATCGCATGCGTCTGATTGAAGAAAACGCGCGTACGGAGGGGCGCAACGAGCGACCGGCCGAAATGCTGCCAATCCTTCTTGGTATTACCAAGGCGTCTTTGGCGACGGAATCCTTCATCTCTGCGGCTTCGTTCCAGGAAACCACGCGTGTACTGACGGAAGCGTCTGTGCGCGGTACGCGAGATACCTTGCGGGGCTTGAAGGAAAACGTTATAGTCGGTCGCTTGATTCCGGCCGGTACCGGTCTTGCCTATCACGCCCAACGGCGCAGCAGGCAGGGCAACACGTTGACCGAGTCGGAGCGCGCAACGCTGAGCGCCACGAGTTCTGTGGCCGAGGCAGTCGCAGAAGACGGCGAAGCGCATTGATGTTGGAAGCCCGGACATTTTGTCTGGCGTCATGCCCGCAAGAGCGGGCATTCATCGAAGTAGGTTGATGAATACCCCTCAGCGGGGATGACTGCCGGTTCGGGTTTTTGGATGTAATTACATCGAAATGAGGCGAAGGATTCGCCTCGTGTTCGAGCGCAGGATGCGCAGGCGCAAAAAACCTTGACGGTTTCGTTAAGGTCGCGCTATACTCTTTCGTCTTGGCGGGCCGGATTTTCTCGGCCTGCCTTTTGTTTCCCCTGGGTTTTGCCCAGAACACGCAGACACGGTTCATACGCATGTC
>JBDSFA010000173.1:0-21169 GCA_039919785.1 Dokdonella sp.
GTGGATGGCATGGCGATGCGTCGCATGCTGTCCGTTGAGATCGTCGATCTGATTTTGCTCGACCTCGGCCTTCCTGGCGAAGACGGTTTTGAACTGACGCGCTATCTTCGCGACCAATGGCGGGGTCCCGTCATCATCGTCACCGGACGCGGCGAATCGGTCGATCGCATCGTCGGACTCGAACTCGGTGCAGACGATTACGTGACCAAACCTTTCGAGTTGCGGGAACTGCTCGCACGGGTGCGCAGTGTGCTGCGGCGAAGCGAGGCGCGCACGCCGCAAGCGCCTGCCGCAGAACGGGTGCGCTTCGCCGGCTTTCAACTCGACCCGGCTGCACGTCAACTTACAGCCGCCGACGGCACCAGCGTGCCTCTGACGACGGGTGAATACGAGCTGCTGCAGATATTTCTCGAACGGCCCAACCGTGTGCTTTCGCGCGACGACCTGATTTCGCGTATGCACGGTCGCGATGCGGGCCCGTACGATCGCTCCATCGACATGCAGATCGGCCGGCTGCGCCGCAAGATCGAAGTTGATCCTGCCAGGCCGGAACTGATCAAGTCGGTGCGCGGTGCCGGATATTTGTTCGCCGCGAGACCGCAGCGCGCATGACGAGCATCGACGACGGCGATGCCGGCTTGTTCAGGGCCCTATTCGAAACCGCGCCGGATGCCGTGATCGTCGTCGACCGCGACGGGCACATCGTACTCGCCAATGCGCAGGCGGACCGGCTGTTCGGCTATGCGGAACAAGGGTTGCTGGGCCTCTCCATCGAGATGCTGTTGCCGGAAAGCCTGCGCGCCGGCCACGGCGTCCATCGCGCGCGCTTCATGGCCAATCCACGCGCCCGTCCCATGGGGGCGGGATATGAATTGGTCGGTACGCGCAGTGACGGCAGCGAGTTCCCCGTAGAAATCGGGCTCAGTCCTGTGCGGGCCGGGGATAATTCACTTTACGCGGCAGCCATCCGTGATGTGTCCGAAACACAACGCGCTAGGCAGGCACTCGCGCGCGCGCGCTACGATGCGGTCGTCGGCGATATGGGACGGCTCGCGCTCGAATCTCCGAATGTGGAAGCGCTACTCACACGCCTGCCGGAAATCGTCGCCAGCACCCTTGGCATCGATGCGGTGGCGATTGTCCTTTCCGACCAGCAACGTCGCGAGTTCCGCACGCGCGCGACGCGCGGCATGCCGGTCGATCTCCTTGATCCGCTGACCGCCCTGTTCGGTCGTGACGGCTGGCTCGCACGCATCCCGTCCGGAACGCACGATGCGCTTACGCTGGACGACCTCACCCAGATCGACGACGGTGGTCTGCGCAAGCGGGTGACGGAATCGGGCTTTCGGGATGCGGCCGTGCAGATCCTGTTCGACCGCTACGAACCCGTCGGCGTTCTACTGGTTTTCGCCAGCGAGATGCGCGCATTCGACCGCGACAAGTGGCATTTCCTGCAATCAATCGCGCACCTGCTCAGTGCCTCGCTGCAGCGCAGCCGCAGCGATGAGCAGCTGGCGCATGCGCAGCGCCTTGACGCAGTCGGCCAATTGACCGGCGGTATCGCGCATGATTTCAACAATCTGTTGACCGTGATCTCCGGCAACCTGCAATTGCTGGAGGACGATGAGATCGGCGTACCCGATCGGGCACAGATCATCCAGAGCGCCCTGCGAGCGGTCGGCAATGGCGCTGCACTTACGCGCAAGCTGCTCGCGTTCGCTCGACGCCAACGTCTGTCGCCGCGTTCGATTGCAGTGCAACTATGGCTTACCGACTTGTCCACATTGTTGAAGCGCACGCTTGGCGAAACGATCGCGACCCGGATCGATTGTGACCCGAATCTCCCCAACGTCTTTGCGGATCCCGGTGAACTCGATGCCGCGCTGGTCAATCTCGCACTCAATGCACGCGATGCGATGCCACGCGGCGGCGAGCTCTCGATCACGGTGGGTGAATGCACCATCGCGGACACCGGCGATCTCGCAGCCGGCCACTACGTCACGATCAAGGTCTCCGATACCGGTATGGGCATGACGCCGGGCGTGCTCGCGAGAGTTTTGGAGCCCTTCTTCACGACGAAAGATGTGGGCAAGGGAAGCGGCCTTGGCCTCAGCATGGTCTATGGTTTCGCCAAGCAATCGGGCGGTGCGATGACGATGGATAGTCAGCTCGGGTACGGGACGCGAGTGACGCTGTACCTGCCGTCGGCACCCGCCCGGACGGATGCGCCTGAAACCCGCAAACACCTGCCGGCATCGCACGGAGGCGAAACGGTGCTGGTGGTGGAAGATGAGCCTGATGTCCGCGGAATCGCAGTTTCTTTCCTGCGTTCGCTGGGCTATGCAAGTCGGGTCGCAAATGACGCCGAGCAGGCGCTGGAACTTTTGCGCCAGGCTGTCCCCATTGATCTGCTGTTCTCCGATATCGTCCTCGGCAGCGGCATGAACGGCTTTGAGCTTGCGCGTGAAGCACGTCGACAACGTCCCGATCTTGCCGTTCTCCTCACGTCCGGCTACGAACACGCGGTGCTGCAAGGCGATAGTGCCGAAGCCGAGCTCAAGCTGTTGCGCAAGCCCTACAGTCGCGAGGAGTTCTCGGCCGCGCTGCGCAGTGCGCTCGACAGAGACTGAAGGCCTCAGTGGACCACGCGGCAATCCTGCCCGGCAAAATGTCGTAGTCCATCCGCGTTGAGGATGTGTACTTCACGCCGCAGTACCGATATGTGTCCAAGGTGGTCCAGGTGCGACAACGCGCGACTCACCGTCTCGTGCTTGAGCGCGAGGAAGCTCGCCATGTCCGCACGACTCATGCGCAGTATGAAATGCGATGCGCTGAATCCAAGGCGTGCATGTCGATCGGACAGGTCCAGAAGGAGCGCGCCGACGCGGCGCTCTGCACTGAGCGTACCCAGCGCCAACATCCACAGGCGATCACGGCGGATCTCCTGCGCGAGGGCGGCCGTCAATCTCGCCTGCAGCTCTGGAACGCGAAGGCATGCCGACAACATCGCCGGATACGGCAGTTCCCAGACTTCGCCTGCTTCCAGTGCAACGACATCGCAGGCGTAGCTGGCCAAGCCGATCGACTCCACGCCGATCAAATCGCCACGCATGCGAAAGCCGCTGACCTGCTCGCGACCATCGGTTGCCAACTCGCAGGTCTTGAAGCAACCCACGTTGACCAGGAACAACGCGTCGAACGGCTGGCCTGAGCGATAGACGTGCTGACCGGCTTCTATCCTTCGACGAAGCACCGGCACATGCTCGCGCAATTGTTCGATGCCGATATCGTCGCGGCTTTCGAACATTGCCGTGCCCACCGGGCGGGACAAATCAGGGCGCATTGCACATGCGGTCGCTGCATTCATGGGTCGTTCCTCGTGGCGGATTGCCGTTGGATCAGGACTGCAGGCTAGGCCACTGCGCGCACTGTTCCACAACGCCATGGCAACGGTGTGTAACGGTATGTAACAGCGCGTCAGCGCCGCAATTGATGTATCTCAATGCGGGGGGCGGCTTCGCGGGCGATATTCCGGCCATCTCAATCCGACTCGCGTGTCTTGAAGATCATGCACGGACCCCCGTCATTCATCGACAGCGTCGCCGTCGAAGCCTGGGACGCCTGGTTCCGCTGGCGCGAACATGGCCGTTTGCGCGACATCTCGGTAGAGGCGACGTGGCGTCGAATGGCAAAGGCGCTTGCGAGCAGGGAACCTGCACAGTCGGCTCCCGGCTACGAAGCCACACTGATGAGCGCTCTGGATTCGTGGAGCCTGCTACTCGACGAGCGCATCATCGCGACCGCCGGAACAGGCGCAGCAGCGTGGCCGAACAACGATCTGGCTGCCGTGGTCAATGCGGCGATATTCGTGCGCGAGCCATGGTCGACGTTCGCGCGCTTTGATCTGGCGGCATTCAACTCGACGGCGGAGCTGGCAGTCAGGGCGCTTGATGGCGCGGCGCTCCTGGGCAGCGACACAGCATCGCATGCGCATCGCCACCGCATCGGCATTGTCGGCCTCGCCGATGCACTAGCATTGCTGGGCTTGCGCTATGACAGCGACACCGGTCGCAAGCAGGCTGCCAGCATCGGGTACGCCTTGGCCGATGGGTGCTTTCGTGGCGCGATTCGCTCGGCTCGGGAGCACGGCGCTTGCATGGAACTGTCGGGGGGATTGCTGGATGCGGCCACAAGGCGAGGGCTGCCCGCGGAGCTCTTGAACGATGCAAGGCGCCATGGCCTTCGGCATGAACGCCTCACAGCCATTACTTCCCAGCCACGACTTGCCCTGTTCGCAAACAACGTAGCCAACGCTCTGGATCCCCTGGTCGGCGAGGCGAGTCTGCATCGCATTGAGACCTCGGAACAAACACGTTGCGTGCGTTCGTCTGGCTACGCATTGACACTCCATCGCGCACAATTCAATGACGCCGCGAAGTTCCCCGCCTCCACAGAGACGGGCGCCAACCTCACACAAAGCGCTCAACGCGCGATGCGACAGGCTGTGCAGCCGTGGATCGACGAGCCGATCGCATACCCGCTGCCAATCGTGAGTGCAGCCGACACTGCTTCCCCCTGCCAGGCTCCAGCGAGCTGACTACACGCGACACGCGGACGACGAAACCCGCTTGCTGCGCCGTGACGCCTGCTGTTCGCGCAAACGACCCCTGCGATACTTAAGTCGGCGCGGGCTTGCGCCGCACATCGCGGTAATGTGTACTTGTGCCGACGTTGCGCAAGCGGGGGCGCGACGAGCCGGTCGTGATCGTCGGCTGGCTCGGGATGACGACGCGGCAGGCCGTCCGGGCGGCCGCAACGCGCAGGCTTCGGGCTAACCATGCAAACCAGGGGAGAAAACCAATGGCCGGCAGTCTCGGCAAATCGTCATCGCGCGGTAGGCCGCGGCGCGGGCTGATGAACAAGGTGCTCGGCATCCGCCTCGGCAGCCTGCTCAGATGGACAGGCATCCTCGTCCTCATTGGCGGTTTTCTCGCCGCAGTCGGGTTCGTTGTATTCGTGCTGTATCCGGTGCAGTCGATCCCGAGCTACGAACACGTCGATGCCTACGCCTACCTCGATCAAGGCTGGGGTACCACGGCCGACAGCCCGGATCGTCAGACCTACTACTACACGCCGCAGGGCACGTCGATGCCGCAAGGCGCGCTGATCGCGCCGCTGCGTTACAACTGGTTCGTCAACTTGGAAATGCCACTCGACGAACATCGTTTCGCCGAGCCGGAGCATCTGCAACGCTATCGCTTCATCGTTGATCCGCAACCAACGGCGAACAATCCCGATCGCCTGCCGGTCGGATTCACGCGGCATTTCGATGCCGCACTGGGCCAATATGTGCTCGACATCACCTGCGCCGCGTGCCACACCGGCGAAGTCCATGCGCAAAAGGACGGCAAGACGACGGCTATCCGCATCGACGGTGGGCAGGCGATGCACGCGTTCACCAACATGCAGCGCGGCGCGTTCGGACCGACCCTGGTGGCCTCGATGATCTCGACCTGGGTGAGTCCGGCGAAATTCGATCGCTTCGCGCGCAAGGTGATCGGCCCGCGCTATCCGGAAGGAAAGTCTGCTTTGCGCGGCGAGCTGTGGGACACGATCAAGGCCTTCGCGACGCAGGGACAGAACAATCCACTGCGTCATCTGTATCCGGTACAGGAAGGGTTCGGCCGTACCGATGCGCTCGGCCGCATCGCCAATACGGTATTCGGCGATCACCTGAGCATCAGCAACTACCAGGATGCGAATGCACCGGTGAGCTATCCCTATGTCTGGAACATCTGGAAGTTCGACTGGGTGCAGTACAACGGCTCGGTCAAGCAGCCCCTCGCACGCAACATCGGTGAGGCGCTCGGCGTCGGCGCGGTGATCCGCCTCACCGACAATTATGGAAACCCGATTCCCGCCGAGCAGCGCTACGCCTCCTCGGTGAGCATTCCCAACCTCAATCTGATCGAGCACACGCTGCAGAAACTGAAGCCGCCGCGCTGGCCGGAAGAGCTGCTCGGTCCGATCGATCAGGCCCTTGCCACCAAGGGAAAGGATCTGTTCGCGTCGCACTGCGAGGGCTGTCATGGACCCCATCCGGCCGACCTCGCGCGCCAGCAGGCAAGCGCGCCGGGCAAGCCGTCGCCGGATACCGAGTGGATGATCGAGGTGATCCCGGTTGAACACATCGGCACGGACCCGAGTGAAGCGAACGGATTCATCACGCGTCACTACGACCTCAGCCGCGCCGGACTCACACGCGAGGAGCTGACGCGCGTGCTGCGTCCGCAGCTGATTCGCGACCTTGCGCGCGATGCGCGCTGGCGCCTGCAGGAAACCGTCGCGGCGCGGCAGAGTGCAGGACAGGATGCGGGGCAGCTGCCAGCGTTGCTCGCTGCGTATCCGGATCCGAATGCTGATCCGCTGCCGTCGATCCCGCACGCGAGCTTTGCCGCGATTGCCGCTGCCCTTGGCGAAACCACCGCGCCGGTGTCAACGTCATCCGCCGACGGTTCGTCGTGCGACCTCGCGTGCCAGACCAAGGCCCTGCTCGGCGACGTGACCACGGGCGAAGCGCAGATCGACAAACAGATGGGCGAGATCGATATCGCGCGCCTGACCGAGGGCGAGGGGCTCAACGTGCTCGGCCTGCTGATCAAGGCCAAATATTTCGCCGACAACAACGTCTCCTACGAACGTCAGCAATGCCTCGGCGGTTTCGGCGTCCTCGACCTGCCGCAGCAGATTGCCGGTTACAAGCCGAGGCCTCTCGAAGGCGTGTGGGCGACGCCACCCTTTCTGCACAACGGCTCGGTGCCGAATCTGTATCAGATGCTGCTGCCGCCCGATCAGCGCAGCAAGCGTTTCTTCGTCGGCCGACGCGACTTCGATGCGAAGCAGGTCGGCTACATCAGCGAGCCTTCCGACCCCAAGGAAGCCGATGGCTTCTGGCTCGACACAAGCAAGGACGGCAATCACAACACCGGGCATGCGTTCATCGGGACGCCGGAACAACTCGCGGCGTGGCGGGCCGATGCGAAGGCGCATCCGTTGCCGTCCGGTGTGATCGGTCCGTTGCTCAGCGACGACGAACGCTGGGCGATTGTCGAATACCTCAAGGTTCATCGCGACCTGCCGGCGACGCCGGCGGACTTCTTGCCACCCGATTGCACGCGATGACCTGCATGACGGCGGTGCATCCCTGCAGGTAACCGGAACGGACGGCGCGAGCATGAAAGGACCCACCGAAAATGCGGCTTACGCAACCGACTTTGAACACGTGCAGGTGGCCGAGAACGAATGGCTCGCGCGGCGTCGCAAGGCGGCCGACCTACCGCCAGCGAATGACGATGTCGTCGGCCTCGCCTTCTCGGGCGGCGGCATCCGTTCGGCGGTGTTCAACCTCGGCGTACTTCAGGCGCTCGAAGGCGCCGACCTGCTGCGTCACGTGGATTATCTCTCGTCGGTCTCGGGCGGCGGCTATATCGCGTCGTGCTACAGCTGGCTCAGGGCGCGCGTGGCTTCGGCGCAGAGCACGCGCGTGTTCGCGGCAACGCTCGCCAAGCGCGGCGGCAGCGTGCTCGACTGGTTGCGCGGTCACGGCAAATACCTGGTCAGCCATCGCGGTTTCTCGATATGGACCTTGCTCGCATCGATCCTCGCGTCGACCTTCGTCAACGTGCTCGTGCTCGGGCCACCGCTCGTGTTCGCGGTCTACTCGCTGACCCTCGGATGGCTGCCAGTCGCATGGCCCGAATGGCTGACGTTGCCCGGCGGCCACGTGCCGCAGGGCCATCACGGTTACTGGCTGCTGCTCGTGCTCGGGCTCCTGTGCCTCGTTGCGTTCCCGTTGGTCGCGACGGTATTCGCATTCGTCGCCGGCATGCCGCATCTGGCCACGGTCCGTCGCATCGATGCGCTGCGCGTATTCATGGGCCGTCTCATCGCATTCGGCCCCGTGCTGATCGCGATCGGCCTCATCCCGATTGCTGCGACGCTTGGTGAAATGCTCGAACACGTGTTCGCGATGCGTCACGCGCACGGCGTCGGCCTGCATGCGTCCTATCTGATGCCCGTGCTCAGCGGCATCGCATCGATCCTGATGGACCGACGCAAGAGTGGCAACAGCAGCGGACGCCTGACGACGATCGGATTGAGCCTGCTTGTCTATGGCCTGCTGATCCTGTGTTACCACATTGCCTCGCACGTGGCTGGAATGGAATCACCGGTATTCGTGGGCCTCGTCCTGCTGTCAGTGCTGCTGGCCTTCGTCTGCGACATCAACCGCATCTCGATTCACGCCTACTACCGGGCGCGCCTCAGCGATGCGTTTTTGCCGAACGTCGCCGGCGACGGAGCCATCGATCCGGGCAATTTCGACTTGAGCGAACTTGGCCCCGACCGCGGCGCACCGCTGCAGCTGATCAACACGACGCTCAACACCACCAGTTCGAACGACGAACGCCTGCGCAGTCGCGAAGGCGCGAATTTCTTTTTCTCGCCGCTCTATGCCGGCTCGTCCGCGACCGGCTATCGACGCATCGACAACTACAAGAGTGCCGACATGGCGCTGTCGAACGCATTTACCACGTCAGGTGCGGCGATCGATCCAGACATGTTCGCCACGCGCGCGCGGTCGGTCTCGTTCCTGATGGCCTTGTTCAATGTGCGATTGGGCTACTGGGCGCGCAATCCGAAATTCGCGGACCAGCCCGTGCGCCCCTGGCCGTGGTGGTGGATTTTCATCACGCGCGAAATGCTCGGCATCGGCCTCGATGCGAAACGAACCCACGTGCATCTTTCCGACGGTGGCGGATTCGAGAACCTCGGCATCTATGAACTGATCCGGCGCCGTGTGCGCTATCTCGTCGTCACCGACGCGGGCGCCGATCCGCAGACGACGCTGGCCGATCTTGGCCGCGCGATCGAGCGCGTGCGTGTGGATTTCGGTGCGCAGATCGACCTCGACGCTGATCGTCTCTATCACCAGCGCGACCAGGCCTTGGCACAGCAACCGTATGTGCTGGGCAACATCGTCTATGCCGACGGTAGTGCGGGCCAGATCCTCTACCTGAGGCCCACGCTATGCGCCGGCCTCACCGCGGATATCTATGCCTACTGGCGCGCGCACCCGGCGTTTCCGAACGAACCGACCAGCGAGCAGTTTTTCGCCGAACCGCAGTTCGAAGCGTACCGCGCGCTGGGCCAGCAGGTCGTCAGCGAACTCCTCGGCGCGATCGCGCCGGCGAGTGCAGCGGAGTGGTTCGAACGCCTGCAGGCGATCAGTCGGCAGCCTGACTGATTGCCATTGCATCGGATACGTTTACAGGCTCTTGAGATATTCCAGCAAGTCGCGCTTGTCGGCCTCGGCGAGAGCCGTGCCGTAGACATGGCCAACATTGGCATTGCCGGGCAAGGTCGTGTCGAAAGCGGTCGACGCATCGCCGGCGACGGTCGCCAGTCCCACGCTCTGCGGATCGAATTCGCGGCTGCCGACGAAGAAGTGCTGCACGCGCGCGGCGGGTGGTTTCAGCAGTTCGACCAGGCTCGGCACCGAACCGTTGTGCAGATACGGCGCGGATGCCCAGATGCCGCTCAATGGTCGCGCCTTGTAGCCATCCGGGCGGCTCGCCAGCGTTGCCTTGAGCACGCTGTGGTAACCGGCGACGGCATCGCGGACCGCCGCGAGCGGATGGCGGATGGCAGCGCCTACGGCTGCATGCACGACGAGATCGGAGGTTTGCGCGCGCGCGCCGATCGCGTCGCCGAGCACGATGCCCACCTTGCGACCTTCGAACGCGCCGCTGCTCGAGATCGAATCGAGCACGTTGCGCACCATGCGCGGATCGGTACCGACCTCGTCGACGGGCGTGATGACCGCCTTCAATTCGCGCTTCGCGTCGTTGCGATCCGATAGGTGATGGCAGGAGGCGCACTGCTGCGCGTAAACCTGGCCGCCGTGCGTGACGCGCGCCGCATCGAGCACACCGAACACGGCGCTTGGCCACTGCGGCGCCTGCAATGCGTAGAGGTCATCCTGCAGCTGGGCGAGGTGGGCGAAATCGATCGAGGACGGATAGCCGGCCAAACCGTCGTGCCCGGAAACATCGAGCGAGCCATAGACGGCGAGCGCGGTGGTGATGTTCTGCAACAATGGGCCGGGACCCGCGTTCGGCGCCGATCCGTTCCATTGCACCAGGTCCAGGTGCGGCGCATCCCATAGCACCGGGAAACTCACGGGCGCATCCGGCGCGCGTCGATTCGCGGGCACGTCGAGGAACTGTACTGCGATCGCGTTGAAGATCTGCCCGAACGCGTCGAGGCGCCCATGGCCGTAGGGGACATCGACTTGATTCATGCGATGTCGCGCGGCGAGCTTGTCTGCCAGCACACTGACATCACTCTTGAGACCCGCACGCTGATCGACGCCGACGGCGAGCGTCGAGGCGAACCGCTCGAACTTCGCCGCATCGGCAACGGTCGCCTTGAGACTGTCGATGAGCGCGCCTTCAAAGGTGTCGAAATCGAGCGCGCCTTCACCGCCATCGAGGCGGATGCGGTGACCCTGATAGCGCACCTCGCCGGTGTGGCAAGCCGCGCAACCGAGGCCGGTCCAACCAAGCCCTTGCGCGTCGGCTTCATGCGTGAATCCCACCGGAAATCCATCGGGATTGTTGGGCGAGCTCGACTGCAGCAGGAAGCCGAGCGTATCCAGGTGGTCGTCGGCCATGAAGCGCTGCGCGCTTGCGCCCTGCTCCAACGCCTTCAGCCAGGCGGTCGGAATGAGGCGCGAGCCGAAGGACGTGAACCACGCGCGATCCTGGACCTCGCGACTCCAGCCCTGTTCGAGGTTGATCGCGCCCTCGCCGCCCGCAACGGCCGCGCCGTTGGTGACGACCTTGTCGGGTTGGCCACAGGCTGTGAGGACCACTGCAGCCATGCCCAATGCCAGCAGATGCCGCTTCCGCATCGCAACTCCCCTTAATACCCAAGCCTGCTATTCTGATTCCGATCCGCAACCCACAACTGGCGGCACGTGGTCCGATCAAGCGCAAGGTACCTGTTACGGCTGCAAATTGTCCTGACGCTGGTGGCGCTCGCGCTTTCGGCGTCGTGGAGTGTGGCGGCATCACCGACGAAAGTCGACGCGACCTTCTCCCGCTCCGCGATCGATGCCAGTGTGGAAGTGCTGGAAGATACGAGCGGCCGCATGGATTTCGATGCCGTGCGCGCGTCCGACGGATTCAAGCCGGCGCCGGCCGAGCTGGGTACGAATTTCGGATTCACCCGTTCGACCTGGTGGGTACGGTTCACGCTTGAAAATCCGGCGGGGGATGATCGCCATCTGATGCTGCGCGAGGACTACCCGCTGATCGACCATCTCGATCTGTGGGCGCCCGACAAAACCGCTGACTTCCGACACACCGCGACCGGCGACCTGACGGTGTTCTCGACGCGCGAATACACGCACCGAGATTTCATCTTCGACATCGGCGTGCCGGCGAAGTCGGAACGCACGTTTTACCTGCGCGCCGAATCCAGCGGCCCGGTGGACCTGAGCCTTGCCCTGTACGAGTCGCACGCGCTGGTCGCCACCCTCAGCGACGAGCAGCTCGCTTACGGTGCGTACTACGGCGGCTTTCTCGTCCTTGTTTTGTACAATTTCTTTATTTTCATCATCGTGCGTGATCGCGCGATTTTCTATTACGTGCTCTACGCGTCCAGTTACGGTCTCTACTTCGCGGTGCACAACGGCCTGGCGTTCCAATTCCTCTGGCCCAACAACCCGGTCTGGGGCAACCAGGCTCTGCTGGTGCAACTGGCCCTGGCGCTGGTGTTCGGCCTGCAATTCACGCGCGTGTTCCTCAGCACCGCAAGCTTCTCGCCCAAGCTCGACAAGGCTGCGATCGCATTGCAGGCGCTGGCGGCATTCGGCCTCGTCGCCTCGTTCTTTGCGCCGTATGCGCTGCTCATCCTGCCGCTTGCGCTGCTCACCGTCGTGGTCACCGGCCTGATCATCACGATGGGCACGCTCGGCCTCTTCATGGGCTATCGTCCCGCCCGCTATTTCATGGTGGCCTGGGGCATGCTGCTGGTCGGAGTGATGGCCTACATGCTCAAGGTGTTCGGGCTGCTGCCGCACAACATGCTCACCCAGAACGGCTTCCAGGTTGGCTCATTGTTGGAGATGGTCCTGCTTTCGCTCGCTCTGGCCAGCCGTCTGCGCGACTTGCGCCGGCAGAGCCGCACGGACACGCTGACCAAGGTCCCGAATCGACGCTTCTTCAATGAAGTCGCCGCTGCTGAATTCGAGCGCGCCAAGCGCAGTCACGGCGCGCTCGCGCTGCTGGTCGTCGACATCGACCACTTCAAGCAATTCAACGATCTCTACGGACATGCGCGTGGAGATGAAGTGCTGACCCTGGTGGCCGACCACCTCTGCCGTGGCGTGCGTCGTGGCGACAACGTGTGCCGCTATGGCGGCGAGGAATTCGCGGTGATCCTTCCCGACACCGATGGTATCCAGGCCGCCGAAGTCGCCGAGACCTTGCGCAGCACGGTGCAAGCCAATGCTTCAACCGATGCGGGGATCACCGTGAGCATCGGCGTCGCCAGCACGCGCGATGGAGAATTCGACAATATCGATGACATGTTCCGTGCCGCCGATAGCGCGCTCTATCGCGCCAAGGATTCAGGCCGCAATCGGGTGGAGCGCTTCGCCGAGGCTCCGGGAGCGGTGACGAGTGTGAATCGTCCGCTGCGCGGCGGCGGCGCGCTCCGTGAAAACTAGGGCGTCGCGGCGTCAGTAGTCGCGATCGTCGCGCGTATACACGACGCCGTCATCGACCTTGACCGGAAACTTCGCGATCGGTTCGTACGCGGGCGGGCACAGGACCGCGCCCGTCGTGATGTCGAAACGCGCACCGTGGCGCGGGCATTCAATCTCATGACCTTCGACGATTCCGCCGGTGAGTTCGCCTCCGTCGTGCGTGCAGACGTCCTCGATCGCGTACAACATGCCATCGAGATTGAACACGGCGATTGGCGTGTCGCCATCGTAGACGTTGCGGTATTCGCCGGGCAGTAGCTCCGCTGTCGTGCACACGCGCACCCAATTGCTCATATCCGTAAACCTCCCACGAACATCACGATCACAACCGCTTGCTCAGCAATTCGAAGCGCAGATCATCGCGCTTGGGTATGCCGAAGCGCGCGTCGCCGTACGGAAATGGTTTGAACACGCCACTGCGTCGATAACCGCGCCGCTCGTACCACGCGACAAGCTCGTCGCGGATCGAGATGACGGTCATCTGCATCTCCTTGCACTGCCACTCGTCGCGCGCGACGCGCTCGGCTTCAGCGAGCATGGCGCGGCCGACGCCACCGCTCTGCAAAGTAGGGCGCACCGAGAACATGCCGAAGTAGCCGGCATCGCCCAGTTTCTCCACGTGCGCGCAGGCGAGCAGGGAACCATTCGCAGACTCGGCCAGCAGTACGCGACTGTCAGGCTTCGTGAGCAAGCTGCCGACGCTGACGGCATCGGTCCGTTGCCCGTCAAGCATGTCCGCTTCGGTGGTCCAGCCCTGCTTGCTCGCCTCGCCGCGATAGGCGGATTCGACCAGGGCAACGACCGCGTCGACGTCGGCTGTTTCTGCGACGCGAAATGCAAGGCGCGTGGGTTCGATGGTGATCGTCATGCCGACTCTGCTTCGGTGGTGGTGTGGGCCTCGCCAGCGAGTGCGGCGCGCAAGGTCGCCCATGGCAGCAGTGCGCACTTGCGCCGACTGGCATAGCGCTGCAACTCGCGCATCGCATTCAGCGCACCGAGGGTGCGATCTTCATCGCCACTCTCGACCAGGCGAGCGAAGCGGTCCGCCATGCCCGCGATGGACTCGCGTGATTGG
This sequence comes from Dokdonella sp., assembly GCA_039919785.1. Taxonomy (GTDB): domain Bacteria; phylum Pseudomonadota; class Gammaproteobacteria; order Xanthomonadales; family Rhodanobacteraceae; genus Dokdonella_A. The sequence continues at coordinate 13,908 of JBDSFA010000173.1, forward strand.
CCCCGTACGAGCTCGCCCAGCATCGACATCGTTGCCGTCGCGATGGCACAGGCTTCGCCGTTGAAGCGAAGGGCACCGATGCGCTCGTCATCAACGACCAGCTCGATGCGCAGCCGATCGCCGCACAACGGGTTCGCACCCTCCGCCGCATGCGTGCATGCGTCCAGTGATCCGCGATTGTGCGGATGACGATAGTGTTCCAGTACGACCTGCTGATAGAGCGCGGAATCGGCCATGGATGGATGCTTCGCAGCCTCGTCAGCCGAGGAGCGTGCGCACCTTCAAGATCGCCGCGATGAAGCGGTCGATCTCGGCGTGCGTATTGTAGAAGGCAAGCGAGGCGCGCAGCGTCGCCGGCACTCCGTAGAACTGCATCAGCGGATGCGCACAATGATGACCCGAGCGCACCGCGATCCCTTCGTGATCGAGCAAGGTGGCCAGATCGTGCGCATGCGCGCCATCGATCAGGAATGAAATCACCGGCACCTTATGCGCGGCCTCGCCGAAGATGCGCAGGCCGGGAATCGCCTTCAGCTCGCGTGTTGCGTGTTCGAGCAGGTCCTGCTCGTACGCCCCCATGCGCGCGTGACCCAGCGCCTGCACATACTCGATCGCCGCGCCGAGTCCGACGAACCCGGCAATGTTCGGCGTGCCCGCTTCGAAACGATGCGGTGGATCAGCAAACGTGGTGCCTTCGAAACGCACTTCGCGGATCATCTCGCCACCGCCGAAAAACGGAGGCATGTCGCGCAGGAGTTCCTTGCGCGCCCACAGCGCACCGGTACCGGTCGGCCCGTACATCTTGTGACCGGTGACCGTGTAGAAATCGCAGCCCAATGCGCGCACGTCGACCTTGAGGTGCGGCACCGCTTGCGAGCCATCGACCAGCAGAGGAATACCGCGCTTGCGTGTCTCACGCGCGAGTTCCGCGATCGGATTGATCGTACCAAGCACGTTCGATACATGCGTGACCGCCGCGAGCTTCACCTTCGGCGTCAGCAACTCGATGAAACGTTCGACGATGAGTTCGCCACGCTCGCTGATCGGCGCGACCTTGAGTTTCGCGCCGGCGCGCTCGCACATCAGCTGCCACGGCACGATATTCGCGTGGTGTTCCATCGTCGTGACGACGACTTCATCGCCCGCCTGCAAACGCGGCTGCAGGTAACTGTAGGCCACCAGGTTGATCGCCTGGGTGGTGCCGCTGGTCAGCACGACCTCGTCACGCGACGACGCATTGAGCAGGCGCGCCAGCTTGTCGCGTGTCGCTTCGTACGCAGCCGTCGCCTCTTCGCCGAGCTGGTGCACGGCACGCGCGACATTGGCATTCGTGTCGCGATAGAAATGGTCGACCGCCTCGATCACAGACGCTGGCTTCTGTGACGTATTGGCGTTGTCGAAATAGATCAACGGCTTGTCATGCACGCTGCGTTCAAGCAAGGGAAAATCAGCGCGCACGCTGTCCACATCGAACGCTTCGACGGACTCATGCAGGGCATTCATGGCAAGGTCTCCGCTTGCGGCAGGCGTGCGGCAAGCAAGGCGTCGATATGTGCGCGCAGTTCGGCTGGCGCGATGTCCGCGAGTACCGCACCGCAGAAGGCACCCACCAGGATACGTCGCGCCAGATCGAGGGGTATGCCGCGCGAGCGCAGGTAGAACAAGGCGCGTTCGTCGAGCTGGCCGACCGTCGCACCGTGTGCAGCCTTGACTTCGTCGGCATAAATTTCGAGCACTGGCTGCGTGTCGATCTCTGCATGCGGCGACAGCAACAAATTCTTGTTACTGAGCTGCGCATCGGCACCATCCGCACCTTCGGCGACGGTAATCGCACCATGGAATACGCCGCGTGCGCGCTCGTCGGCGACACCGCGCCAGACGATGTCGCAGGCGGTATCGCGTGCGTTGTGCGTGACCACCATGTGCGTATCCGCGTGTTGACGCCCGCGCAGCGCGAACACACCGCGCGATGTAAAACGCGCGCCGTTGCCGGCAAGATCCACGACCAGATCATGGCGCATCAGCTGCGCACCCACTTCGATGGTATGCATCGACAGCAGCGCATCGTGTTCGAGACGAAATTCACTGCGCCGGATCAAACTGAGCGTGTCGGCGGCATCCTGCACCTGCAGCAGATCCAGTCGTGCTCCGGCCGCCAGCGTGTAGCGCGCCACCAGATTGCCCATATGCGCATTCGCGCTGGCGCCAACGTGATGCTCGATTACGCGCAAGGATGCCCCGGCACCCAGCTCGATCAGTGCGCGCAGCTGCCAGGCAACGTCGTCCGCGGCGGCGCTACCGACGAAAACGAGATGCGCCGGCGCTTCGATGCGTGCGCCGGCCGCGACGCGCAGCAACGGACCGTCTTGCGCCAGCACGCTGTTGAGACGAGCGAAGCCATCGGGATCCGCTGCCGGGGCACGCGCATGCAATGCAATCGCGAGATCTGCCGGCCGCTCGCCGAGCCTTCCGACCTCCAGCCCTTCGAGTGCTTGCACAGTGGAAAAATCGGCACGATAGATGCCATTGACGAAGACAACGCGCGCAGCAGCACTGCCGGGCATGACGAGCGCATCAAAATCGATCGCGCGCACGGCAGCGCCGCAGTCGCCATCGACATAGTGTCGCTGTTCGAGCGCGCGCAGGCTGGTGTACTTCCACGCCTCATCGCGCGCACCGGGCAGGCCATCGCGCAGCAACGCGTTCGCCGCCGCACGCCGCGCCGCGGGTACGCCCGTGGCCGCTTCGCCGATCAGCGATTCGAGCAACGCACTCGCCATGTCAGGCGGCTCCCGCGCGGCTGTGACCCAGCACTCGGCGCTCCGCAATCCACGCATAGCCATGCTCTTCGAGCTTGAGGGCGAGATTCTTGTCGCCGCTTTCGACGATGCGGCCATCCGCGAGCACATGCACGAAGTCCGGCACGATGTAGTCGAGCAGGCGCTGGTAGTGAGTGATAACGAGAAACGCGCGCGCCGGATCGCGCATCGCGTTCACTCCATCGGCGACCATCTTCAGCGCATCGATGTCGAGACCCGAATCGGTCTCGTCAAGAATCGCGAGCTTGGGCTCCAGCAGCGCCATCTGGAAAATTTCATTGCGCTTCTTCTCCCCACCGGAGAAGCCTTCGTTGACCGCACGATGCAGCAGCTCGTCTTTCAGTTGCAGCACGGCGAGCTTCTCGCGCACCCGCTTGAGGAACTGCATCGAGTCCAGCTCGGTTTCGCCGCGACGCTTGCGCTGCGCATTCAGTGCCGCGCGCAGGAAATAGGTGTTGTTCACGCCGGGAATTTCGACCGGATACTGGAATGCGAGGAACACGCCAGCGGCGGCGCGCTCCTCCGGTTCGAGTTCGAGCAGATTCGCGCCGTTGTACTCGACTGTGCCATGGGTGACTTCATAGCCCTCGCGGCCGGCCAGCACATTGCCGAGCGTCGACTTGCCAGCGCCGTTCGGCCCCATGATCGCGTGCATCTCGCCCGCTTTCACGTCGAGCGAAACGCCCTTGAGGATTTCCTTGCCGGCGACGCGGACGTGGAGGTTTTCGATCTTCAGCATTTCGCTTTTCCGTGTGACATTCGTGCATTCGCTACGTGAATGAATCGAGAAGATCATCTTTCAGTGACATGCCGGGCTTTTCGCCGACCACCAACTTGCGCGAGATACGCGGAAACACGCTTGATGCGACCATGGGTGTCTCCGGCAGGAATCGACTGGTTCATTTCCATTTTTATCCCACCGCACCCTCTAGCGAAACCTCCAGCAGCTTCTTCGCCTCCACCGCAAACTCCATCGGCAGTTCCCTGAAGACCTGCTTACAGAAGCCGTCGACGATCATCGAGACCGCGTCTTCCTCGCCGAGTCCGCGTGAGCGGCAATAGAACAATTGGTCATCCGAAATTTTCGAGGTCGTCGCTTCGTGCTCGACGATCGCGCCGGGATTCTTGACCTCGATGTACGGGAACGTGTGCGCGCCGCACTTCTTGCCGATCAGCAGGCTGTCGCATTGCGTGTGGTTGCGCGCGCCTTCGGCGCCTTTCTCCACTTTCACGAGACCGCGGTAGGTGTTCTGGCCACGGCCGGCGCTGATGCCCTTGGAGACGATCTTCGACTTCGTGTTGCGGCCGATGTGGATCATCTTGGTGCCGGTGTCGGCCTGCTGGCGATGGTGGGTCAGCGCCACCGAATTGAACTCTCCGACGGAGTCGTCGCCGCGCAATACGCAGCTCGGATACTTCCACGTGATCGCCGAACCCGTCTCGACCTGGGTCCAGGAGATCTTGCTGCGCGCGCCGCGGCAGTCGCCGCGTTTGGTCACGAAATTGTAGATGCCGCCGACACCGTTCTCGTCGCCGGGATACCAGTTCTGCACGGTGGAATACTTGATTGTCGCGTCATCCAGGGCGACCAGCTCGACCACCGCTGCGTGCAACTGGTTCTCGTCACGCATCGGCGCGGTGCAGCCTTCCAGGTACGACACGCTGGCGCCTTCCTCGGCAATCAGGAGCGTCCGTTCGAACTGACCGGTGTCGCGCGCGTTGATGCGGAAGTACGTGCTCAGTTCCATCGGGCAACGCACGCCCTTGGGCACGAACACGAAGCTGCCATCGGAGAACACCGCGGAATTGAGCGCGGCAAAATAGTTGTCGCCGGTCGGCACGACACTGCCGAGATATTTGCGGATCAGTTCCGGATGCTCGCGGATCGCATCGGAGATCGAACCGAATATGACGCCGACGGCAGCGAGCTCCTTGCGGAACGTGGTTCCGACGGAAACCGAATCGAATACCGCGTCAACGGCGACGCCGGCGAGGCGCGCGCGTTCATGCAGCGGTACGCCGAGCTTCTCATAGGTCTCGAGCAGTTTCGGATCGACGTCGGCAAGCGACTTCGGCCGGTTCTTCGGCTGCGAGAAATAGCTGATCGCCTGGAAGTCGATCGGCTCGATTGAAAGCTTCGCCCAGTGTGGTGGTGTCATCGTCAACCAGTGGCGAAACGCCTTCAAACGCCACTCGGTCATCCACTCCGGTTCGTTCTTGCGCGCCGAAATCGCACGCACGGTGTTTTCGTCGAGGCCCGGTGGCAGGCCTTCGCTTTCGATATCGGTGACGAAACCGGCGTCGTAACGACGGTTGAGTGCCGCATTGACGGCCTCATTGCCGGCAGCCATGGGCGCGGCCACGCGTTCGCGAAGTTCGGTTTCGATCTGGATACGTTCGGTGGCCATGTGACTAGGCTGCCTTGAGTGGGTTCATGCCGTTGCGACGCGCAACGGAATTGTGGCGCCACGCTTCGCCAATGGTTTCACCATATCGGCGAGCGTCACGCCCTGGAGTGCGCCTGCGATCGCCTGATTGATGCGCTGCCAGTTCAACCGCACGCCGCAATGCGGCTCGTGGTCGCAAGAGCCTGCATTCGCGCTGCACTCGGTCATCCCGATCGGGCCTTCCATCGCGGTGACGATGTCGGCGATGGTGATGCGTTCGGGCACACGCGCCAGGCGATATCCACCGTTGATTCCGCGCGTCGACGTAACCAGTCCGGCCTGCGCCAGCTGCTTGAGTAGCTTGCTCACCGTGGGTACTTCAAGATGCGCGCGCTCGGCGAGCACCTGCGCACTGAGCACGCCGTCGCCAGCGGCGACCAGACAGGTCATCACGACGGTGGCGTAATCGGTGAGCTTGCTGACGCGGAGCATGGCAGCCGGGGCATCGGTTGAATCAGTACTGAAATAGTACTGTTTAGACGACTGGGGGTCAAACGGCACGGCCCGCCGCTACCGTCGATACGCCACGGCTCACGCAAGCAGCTTGCTAGACTACGGCTCTCGCAATGCAGGATCCGTCGTGAACGTCATCCCGGAACGCACGCTCGCTCGACGCGCCTTCGCCGAAGACGCGCTTTGCGACCACGACCTGACGATTGATGTTGCGTCCGCCGATGCGAGCTTTCGCAGCTATTGGCGCGTGAGCGGTGCGCACGGCACGCGCATCGTCATGGATGCGCCGCCGAGCATGGAGGATATCGAACCCTGGCTCGACATCGGCGCGCGCCTGCGTGCAGCCGGCCTGCACACGCCGCAGGTGTTTGCCGTCGATCACACGCAGGGTTTCGTGCTGATGGAAGACCTCGGCGTGCGCACCTATCTACCGGAATTGAATGCCGGCAGCGTGGACGCGTTGTACGCGGACGCGCTGGTCGCGCTCGTGCGCATGCAGACGCATGCCGACACGACCGGCCTTGCGCCGTTCGATCACGCGTTCCTGTCAATGGAAATGGACCTGCTGCCGGAATGGTTCCTCAAGTGTCATCTCGCGTTCGTTGTCGGTGCAGTTGAGCGCGAAATCATTGCTGCTGCGTTTGCGTTCCTTGCGCAGTCGGCAACCGAACAACCGCAGACCTTCATGCATCGCGACTACCACAGCCGCAATCTGCTGATCGTCGATGCCCATAGTCACGGCGTCGAAACATCGATCTTGCGCAATCCGGGCATTATCGATTTCCAGGGCGCGTTGGTCGGACCGATTGCCTACGACCTTGCCTCGCTGCTGCGCGACTGCTACATCGAATGGGATGCTGCACTCGTCGAGCGCTGGATGGAAAGCCAGCGCCGGCGGCTGGTGCGTGCTGGCCTCATTTCGGCGGATGTCGATACGCAGCAGTTCGGGCGCTGGTTCGACCTGATCGGACTGCAGCGCCATATCAAGGTGCTCGGCATCTTCTGCCGGCTCTGGTACCGCGACGGCAAGGACCAGTATCTGGCCGACCTGCCGCTGGTCTGGCGCTACGTGATCTCGGTCGCACGACGCTATCCGGAGCTCGCCTCCTTTGTCGCCGTGCTCGAACGCGCTCGCGGTAGACGCGACATTACGCTCGCGCGCGAGGCCGGCGCATGACGATCCGCCACGCGCTGATCTTTGCCGCCGGTCGCGGCGAGCGCATGCGACCGTTGACCGACGCGACGCCAAAACCCCTGCTACGTGCCGGCAGCCGCATGCTGATCGAGCATCACCTCGAAAAATTCGCCGCAGCCGGCGTACGCGACGTCGTCATCAATACCTCGCATCTGGCCGATCAATTTCCGGTTGCGCTCGGCGACGGTTCGCGCTGGCGCCTGCGCATTCACTACAGCTACGAAGGTCCGACGCCGCTGGAAACCGGCGGCGGCATGAAGCACGCTTTGACCGTAATCGGACCCGCGCCTTTCATCGCGGTAAGTGCCGATATCGTCAGCGACTACGACTACGCGCGTCTGCCGAGGG
>JBDSFA010000135.1:0-12197 GCA_039919785.1 Dokdonella sp.
CGAATGGCGGCAACAACTGGCTCAACAGTGACAACGGCATTCCGCAGCCATTCGAGGGCAGCGTCGCCAACAACTACAACGACTACGAAAGCATGTTGGTCGTGCCGCTGGTGATCGATCCGATCAATCCGAACATCCTCTATGCCGGTACATCGGACACGTTCGACTCGAGCTACGTGCTTCATCCAACTCTGCAGAGCGGCATCTTCAAGAGCATTGACAGCGGAGATACCTGGATTCCGGTGAATACCGGATTGCCCACCTATCCGTCCCCATCGACCACCGTGCTCGCCGTGTTGACACTCGCGATCAATCCGGCCACTCCGGCCACGCTGTGGGCGTCGGTCATTGACGTCAATGCGGGCGGCGGCGCGCCCGGCCATGTCTACAAGACGACCGACGGCGGTGCGCACTGGACCGATTCGAGCACGGGCCTCACCTCAGCAGATATCCGCGCGTTGTACGTCGACCCGACCAGTCCGAACATCCTGTTCGCGGCCGGCGGCGGCACTTCCGGTAATCCAGGCGGTGTGTTCAAGAGCTACGACGGCGGCGCGAGCTGGCACTCGATCAGCATCGGTCTGCCGGCCGACGCGGCGCTCGCGCTTGAGCTTGATCCGGGCGACCACAACAAGCTCTACGCGGGCGCAAGTTCGGGCGTGTGGGAAATGACGCAGACGGTCGACACTGATCTCGATGGCGTTTCCGACATCCAGGAAAACATGGGCCCGAACGGCGGAGACTCGAACCTCGATGCGATAGCGGATCGGTTGCAGCCCAATGTGACGTATGTGCCGCCGCATGTGTCCGCGATTGCGCCTGCGAGCACGACTACATCCACAAACGATTTCGCGGTGCAGGTGACGCCGCAGGCCGGTCCGAGCTGTGCGCAGGCCCAGGATGTGCAATCGAAGTCGGCGAGTGCGAATGGTCCGGACCCGATTGGGTCAAACCTCGACTACCACTACGACGTCGATCTGCTGCAATTTGAAATCCTCAATTGCGCGACCACCACGGTCAAGGTGACGTACCCGAATTTCAGCTTTGGGCCCGGTTGGTCGTTCCGCTTCTATGGACCTGCGACTCCGGGCGATGACACGAGCGTCAAGTGGTACGATTTTTCCTCACACGCAACGAAACTGGATGCGCACAGCTGGATGCTGACGCTGACACGTGGCGCATTTGGCAGCTATCGACCCGCATCCACCGGCGCGATCCTGTTCCAGGGCGGTCCGGCGTTCAGCGATCGCGTGTTCGGCAACGGTTTCGACTGAGGTCGGGTCCAGCGGGCGGCGGCGACATGCATCACGCATGTTCGCCGCAGCCGTGTCGTTGAGGGAGCAATTCCCGCTCGCTTGTCGGTAGCGAGCTGATCTGATCTCTATCGAACGAATCCCTCAAAACCCGACGTGAAAATGTGGTCGGGCGCAATCACGAAACCGTCGTTGTCATGGTCGGCGATATCGGTGGATGGGTTGCCGAATGCGTCCTCGTCGGCGATGCTGTTGCAGTTGTCATCAATAAGGTTGCCGGCGATCTCGGGCATGCCGGGTCCTACTGCAGCATTGTGGTCATTGCAGTCGCCGGATTGGAGGGTTGCGCCGTCGCCGTCAGTATCGGACGTATCTGTCGATGGCGTGTTGTTGGCGTCCTCGTCGGCGAGGCCATCGCAGTCGTCATCGATGCCGTTTCCGATTATTTCAGTCTGGCCCGGAAAGATGTTGGGATCGAGGTCGTTGCAGTCACCGAAGCCCACGATCGGCGGTGGACTGGACTCGTTCGCGTCGATGCTGCGCGCGCCTACTTCGACACGCTGGTGGCTTGCCACGCGGCGTATTTCGCCCTCATGCGCGAGTGCTGTGGCAGCGATCAGGAAGGAAACCAGCATCAGTAGAGCACGATGACGGCGCATTGCGAATCTCCTCATTTGCATCCAGAACGGCCAGCTTCGCATGATTCGCGCACGGCGGCGTGCTGCAAGGCGGCGTTCATATTTGCGACGGGGTCGGCAGGCAGCGTGCGCCGCACTTCGTAGACTGCGGCTTGGCGCCCTGCGGTGGATAACCGCGATCGACCAACACGTTCATGAACAGGCTTCGCCGGCAGGCCCGGTACCGTCCAGCGCCTCCGGAAAATTTCTACAAAGGGACAACAACATGGCTAGACGTCGTGCGCGCATCGCTTTGGCTGCAGGGGCCGCCATCGTGTCATTGAGTGCCTATGGCACTGCGAAACTCGTTGGCATCATGGCGCCGGTGATCACGGTCACGCCACCGCTTGCGAGTGCGCCGGCACCGACCGTCGCAACACCGCTCGATTGCAGCGTGGCAGGTGATCTGACCTTCTGCGACGGCTTCGACCCATTGCCTAGCGTCATGCCGGGCACGACGCCGGCGGTACTGGGCGACCCATCGACGGTGGCGTTCAACGGCCTGGGATTGATCGTCGATACGCTCAATCATGCACCCAAGCATGCGGTACCGACACGCTGGACCGCGCCGCCCGCACCGCTGGCGAGCCCGACAATGCCGAGCATTCCATCGGTCACCGTGCTCAATCGTCGCGACGCCTTGATCGTCTATGTGCCAGCGGTGAAGGGCGCCGCCGACTATCGCGCCTATATCGTGGATTCCTCGGTGACCTTTGCCGGCACGCAACCGCGCGGCGCAACCGTCGCCTGCGCAGGTTTTCGCCAGCGTTACGGGCGCAATGTCGATGCGTTGTTGAGTGGCAGTCCCGTGGTCAGCGCAGTGCATCATCGCGAGCTGTTGCAGGCGATCGAAGTGCCCGGTCTGGTGACGAATGGCGACTACAAGATCGTGGTCGAGGCACTCGCATCCCCGTGTCCGTTCCCGGGCGTGATGGGGCACACCGACGCGACGATTCCGCTTTCCACGGTGAATGCGAGCAGCAGCGGAGGCGACCATTTCAACTTCCGCAGTTTCGCCAATATCAAGACGATGTACGGCAACGAAATCCTCAACGGCCAGGGCAGCACCCTGCTCGACTACAAGAACGTCAATGCCGCGCACGAGGCGCCGGTGGAACTCATCGGCCAGCCCGTGCCGCCGAACGATGCAGTCATGCCAGCGGATCCACTCGTGCTTGCGCGCAGCACGCTCAAGGTGTCGCGGCCAGCGGGCGACGAAGCAGTGAATGGGCCGATCTTCGATGTCGGGCCGAATGCAACGTTCGACGACTTCTCCAGCGATGCGGTGATGACAACATTGCATACGGAAACGCGCTCCGAGGGCGCCGGGCTCGTCAGCGGTGGCCAATTTGGCGATTGGTATTTCTGGACGATCGCGGTGCAGCCCGCGCTGGACGCGTTGTCGCACTGGGAAGATGGAAACAATCCCAAAGGCGTACAGGTGTGGCGTCGCCATGGACGGCTATACACGACGTTCGGCGATTGGGGTCAGGACGTGCTCGGTGCGATCTACTTCTCCTCGACCAAGACTCAGCCGCAGCAACTGGATACGACCAAGTACGTGCATTCGTTCTTCCGCGTCGATTCCGGTGCGACACCGCGTCGCTACTGGCACTGGATGATGTGCGGTGGCGCAACGCGTGACGAACTGGCCGATCCGGTGACGCATATCCCGCGTGGGCGTCCGGTGGCGCAGCCATTCTTTTACGAAGCGCAGGGCAGGAATCCGAGCGCGCCGATGCTTGGCGAACCGAACAATGCCTATCACGACAAGGAATGCCTCAACCTGATCCAGCTCGGTGGCTACTGGAACTGGGGCCCGCCGCCGAACGCGGGTGCCACCTGGTATGACGAGCCGCATTCTCACCTGCAAGCGTTCATCAGCCCGCAGGGTGTCGAGAACGGCATCATCAACCTCAAACCAGCGGGAATCGACGACTATGACCCCGATGCTACAGGCGGAATGTTCTGGCGCCTTGACGCGAACCACCATCCGACCAGCCCGATGTTCGAGCCGTTCGACCAGCAGGCGCCGCTTACGCATTTCGACGTGTTCGCGCGGCACGACCGCGTAGTTCTTTACATCAACGGTCGCCAGGCCTGGTGCGGGAATCTGAGCGACCGGCCGCTCGCGATGAACTACGGGCTCATCACTTACGGCAACGTGCTCTACCACTCCAGCGCCGAAACCAGTGCCGCCTACACCGGTGTGGAGGGAGGGTACGAGGGTGCGGTGGGCGCGAGTTTTCACTATGTGATGAATACGCCATGGGCAGATACACGCATCTGGGATGCGGTCGGGCACAGTGAGAAGATCGATATCCCGCCGCAGTTCACCTTCGATGCCGGCGCGTGCTTCAAGCCGAAGTCGACGGCGGTGCAGTGAGGCGATTGCGCAGTCATGTGAAGGTGTACTCGGTGGCGCGCGCGCGATAGGCTGCACGTCGCGCCATTCCGACACTGACTGCTCTTCACATGCGCAACCCGCTGCAGGATCAATTGCTCAAGGCCGGCCTGGTCAAGAAGTCCAAGGTCGCGGAAGTCGCGCGCGAGCAGGCGAAGCAGCGCCATGGCAAAGCGCCGCAGGCGGCGACTGCCGAGCAGGTGAATGCGCAGCAACTTCAGGCTGAGCGAGCAGAACGCGATCGTGCGCTCGCGGCCGAACGCAACGCGCACGCGCATGCGAATGAATTGCGCGCTCAGGTTCGACAAATCGTCGAGGCGAACAAGGTCAAGCGCGAGGGCGAGATTGCCTATCGCTTTACCGCTGACGGCAAGATAAGAAGCGTCCTCGTCAACGAGGCCCTGCGCAAGCAACTTGCGAATGGAGCGTTGGTCATCGCGCGACACGAGCAGGGTTACGAATTGCTGCCGCGCTCGGCCGCGGAAAAAATTTACCCACGCGATGCGACCGCGATCGTGCTCGACCATGGGCGTCGCGAGGTGGGTGATACGCAGGCCAGCGTCGACGACCACTACGAGCAGTTCCAGGTCCCCGACGATCTGATCTGGTAAAGCCTCCATCCAGCCGCGTTCGAGACCGTGTTCCCCAACGGCTCTCATCGCAAATTTTCGTGCTGCCTCGCTGGGTGCAAAGCACCGGATGCCGGTCGACCGAACGTTCGGGGCGTGTCGTTTCGGCATGCTGTCGGAACGCTACGGCATGGATGATCGTCCATTGCCTGAAGGCGTTGTCTATCTGGGCCGCCGACAGGTTCGAGTGATCCCATAAAGGCGAACGGGTTCACATTGCATGAGCGATCCTGATCACGGTGATGTGCATGCCGGTGCCGTACCTTGCGCCGGCGTCATCAACCAGGAAGAGGACACGACATGAACCAGGTATTACGAACCACCATTGGTATGCTTGCTGCACTCGCCGCCACCAGCACCTTCGCTGCGTCTCCCGTTCGCGGTGCAGGCGACCTTGCGCGCTCTTCCGACATTCCGCAGCGTTTGCCGACGCCATCGCTGGCGGCGAACGGTCTTGCAGGGCCGACGGCCGCCGATGTGGGCGACGCCGATTCGTTCGGCCGCGCCGTCAACTGGCTCGGTCTTGCTGCGGAATCGATCGAACTCGAAACCGATTGCATGGGGGTCACCGGCAACTGTCAGCTGATCGCGCCGTCGCCCGCGTATACGTCCTTCAGCTTTTCGGACATCGCACACATCACGCTGCCGGCGAAATCGGCGAAATCGTTGCTGTGCTACTGGTTTTCGCCTCTGCTGACGATTTCCTACAACAACCCCACGGCCACAGCCGTCGTGGCTCACCTCAACTATTCGCCTTCCGTCACCGTCGAGAATTCGGTACTGAACGACCCAACCTTGATCGACCCGTCGACGGGTGTTCCGTTTGGCGGCCAGCTGTTGACAGGCCTGACCTCGTCCGAGCATCGTGAAGTACCGTTACCCGCGGGCCTGGCGCTGACCGAACGCACGCGCGATTCGACAGTCTGCATTGCGGGTCTGGTCAGTCAGAGCGCACTCGTGAACACGTGGGGTCTGAGCAATGCGCAGGCGAAAGAGTTCTTCAAGCACAAGACGACGCTGCGCCTGAACATCGACGGCAGCGCGCAGTATGTTGACAGTGCCTCGTTGTACTTTGGCCTTCGTGTTGTCGGCGACTGATCGCGTTGCGGCGAAGACGGATCGTTCTCTCGTTGCCGATGTTTGACCCGCTGTATTCCTGGCCGTACAAAGGCGAACCAACTAGCGGAGCAGATTCGTGGCGATTTCAGGTGCTGGCGGTACGCCGGGTGGTATCGGTCAATTCCTGTTCGGATTCGCACTAGCCGTGGTCGGCGGTTGGTTGCTCATGAATCAGGTGGTGGTAACCGGAGGCGCGTGGTCGCTGTGGGGACATGACGCGTTCGGCGTGTCCCTGGTTCCGTTCATCGTCGGCGTCGGCCTGTTGTTCTTCAACGGTCGATCGGTCATCGGCTGGTTGCTGCTGATCGCCGGATTGCTGATCGTGATCGCCGGGGTCCTCGGCAATTTGCGCATTTATTTTCAACCCACCAGCCTCTTCAACACACTCCTGATGCTGGTGATGTTGTTCGGCGGGATCGGTTTGATCGCGCGCTCGCTGAAATCGCAGGAAACAGCGGCTTGACGCGAACGCCCTGTTTTGAATGGGGGCGCTGGCAATCAGGGCGCGCGAGCCTGCATGCTCCGTCGATGAAGCCGTATCGATCTATCCGAGCCTTGCGCACCGATAAACGCGCGCGGCAGATCCGCTTGCTACAGCAATGCTCAGGTCCAGAGCTCGCGGTCGGTTGCCGCCGTCAGAGGGTGCCGGTTCAAGGGGCGACGGTGCGCGCCATTGCGTACGACGGCCAAAGCATCTCGATATCCTTGCCCGCAAGTCTTTGCCAGAGCGCAGGAGAGTAGTGGCCGTCGCGCAAGGCCTTGCCCAAGGATTTCACGAGCCCGGCGTGCACGGATTCCGCCCATTTTTAGAAAAGCGCCGTCGACACGATAGCCGCGGTCGTAGCGATCGCCGGGTTTCAACGCCAGCGGCAGCGCCTATCCGGAAGCGGCGTTGTCGACGCCGTGACGCCGACGCGCTGCAATGTGCCTTCCGTAGCAACCACACCTGCCGGGATGGGGAGAATCGCAACGGTGATCGAGAGCGCGCGAATACGGTTCATGGCAAAGTTCCGAAAAATGGACACGTCGGTGGAGTGGCCGGAGGTGTCGGTCGCAACCGGTGTGCGACGAGCCACTACGCATGCCGATGCTCGCGCAGCATGGCCACCAGATCCGTCACTCCAACGTCGATGCCGGCTTGGCTGAGCAGAGTGGTGGCCTGTCCACGATGGTGTGTCTGGTGGTTGAAGACATGCTGCATGAGCTCGCCGAACGAATCAGTAAACACCTGCCCGGCGCGATTCGCGTAGATCAGTGTCTGCGCATACGCATCGTCCGTGGCTTCCGTCGCGAGCGCGATGAGAACGTCGTCCATCGCGAATCGCGCCTCCTGCAAATCATCGAAGCGGGTATGCACGGGTTCGGTCAGCGAATACGGATGAGGCAGTGGACGCACCGCGTCGAGCGCCTGGAACCCGGCAGGATGATCGGCGAAGCGCTTGAGCCAGATCGTGTCGGCGACCAGCAGATGGTTGAGCGTGCCGAATACCGAGCCGAAGAATGCCCCCTTGTCCGCGTGCAGATCCTTCTCCCCAAGACGCGCCGAGGCCGCGTAGACTTTGGCGTTCATCCACTGGTTATAGGCGGCCATCATTTCGAAATGGTGCTTGAGCGACATGAGTTTTCCGTGGCGAGTGGGCCAATGTTCGGTGCAATGACGGCGAAAGGAATGTCCCCGGGCGACGGGACCCGTTAAAATTGCCGGCTTCCAGCCGTCAAAGTGTCGCATGCCCAGTGGGCATCCAAGGGCGGACCCCGGCCCGAGTGGGTGCTGGCGCCTGGCGCCGTAGTGCGCTATGCCAGTTGACCGCTGCCATGAATCAAAGGATTGCAATGCCCTCACCGCCGCATGCTGCGGAATCATCTCTCGCCGACGATGTGCGCGCGAGCATCGTACTGCTCGAAGCGGTCGCCGCCGATCGTACCGTGCTTGATCACCTGCCGGCCGAAGATCGCAAGCGCCTGCATCAGGCCGTGGCGCGGGTATATCACCCCGACCCCGTGCTGCGACGTCAGAAACTCAAGACAGCCGAACGCGAACGGAACGCCGCGCAGATCGAGCGCGAAGAGGCGCTGCTGCACGCGACCGGCATCCGCGAGTTGCGGCGGCGTCCCGTATTCACGACGCCGAACGTCTTTCCACCCGAAGGTTTCGTTCCAAACGACAGCGAAGACAATGAGCCGGAACGGCGCGAGTCGGTCGAGCTGCAGCACTGCTACGTGTGCAAGCAGAAATATTCGCTGATCCATCATTTCTACGATCAGCTTTGTCCGACCTGCGCCGAATTCAATTTCGCCAAGCGCAGCGAGACCACGGACTTGCGCGGGCGCGTCGCCTTGCTGACCGGTGGCCGCGTCAAGATCGGCTATCAGGCCGGCCTCAAGTTGCTGCGTGCCGGCGCGAGCTTGATCGTGACGACGCGCTTTCCGCGCGACTCGGCTGCACGTTACGCGGAAGAGCCGGATTTTTCGGAGTGGGCCGATCGTCTCGAGATCTTCGGACTGGACCTGCGCCATACACCGAGCGTGGAAGCGTTCTGCCATGAACTCGTGGCGACGCGCAGCCGTCTCGATTTCATCATCAACAACGCCTGCCAGACTGTACGCCGACCACCCGAGTTCTACGCCCACATGATGGAAGGCGAGACGGTCGCAGCGCATGACGTGCCGCAGCATCTACGCCAGCTGATGGGCCGTTACGAGGGTCTGCGACGTTACGACATGTTGCCCGAAGCCGGCGCCGTGTCACTACTGGAGAAAACGCGCGCTCTTGACGACATGCCCGGCCTCACGCGTGCCGCGGAACTGTCGCAGGTGCCGCTGCTCGCGGAGGAATTTGCCGGGCAGCACCATCTGTTTCCGCAGGGCAAGCTCGATCAGGACCTGCAGCAAGTCGACTTGCGAGAGCGCAATTCGTGGCGCCTGCTGATGGCTGAAGTTCCGTCGGTTGAATTGCTTGAAGTACAGCTGGTCAATGCAATCGCGCCGTTCATCATCAATGCGCGACTGAAACCCTTGATGCTGCGTACGCCCGAACGCGACAAGCACATCGTCAACGTTTCTGCGGTCGAAGGACAGTTCTATCGCAATTTCAAGACCACGCGGCATCCGCACACGAACATGGCAAAAGCGGCGCTCAACATGATGACGCGCACGGCGGCGACTGACTACCAAAATGACGGCATCCACATGAACGCGGTCGACACCGGCTGGGTGACCGACGAAGATCCAGCCGAGCACGCGGCGCGCAAAATCATCGAGGAGCGTTTCCATCCGCCGCTGGACATCGTGGATGGCGCGGCGCGCATCGTCGATCCGATCATCAGCGGTTGCATCACCGGCGAGCATGTCTGGGGCAAATTCCTCAAGGACTATCGTCCGACCGATTGGTGATGCGCCCGGGGCTTCATGGGTGAACGTCGGGTTCAGGCGCATTCTGCACCCGGCCCAGGCGACGATCTTGCTGCGGTGCATCCATGCGGTCGGCTGCATCGGATCGACGGCGTCAGCGCCATGGGCGTGTTGTTGGCGGTTGTACTTGTCAACCTACACAGATGTCGCGCGGTCGAATTCCTGGTCACGTTTGCACTCACCTGGTCACGGCTCGCGTGCGCCTGGCGCGCACCCGTATGCCTCGGTTCGGCCCCGTTCAGTTCGCAAAGCGGATCTTGATGGCTCAATATTTTGGTCAGGAGTGCGCAATGTCATCGGAAACTACCAAGTCCATCGCCGACCACCTCACCGATTCGCTGAGCCAGTTGAAGGAGATGCGCCACTATTCCAAGACCAATGTCGAGCATCTGACGTCGATGTGGATGTTGTTCGACGGTGATTTGTCGGGTTTGAAGAAGATCGAAAAGATCGACGATTTGATGAGCCGCCAAGGCCAGTTGCACGATGCACTGGAGTTGGTCGTCGCGGATCTTGAAGAAGTGCTTCAAGGCATGAAGCAGGACGCTGCGGAGCAGGTTGCCCCGTAGCCCGGACCCTCTCCTGCGTCGATCGTGCGAATACTGACGCGGCAGGGTCTATAGTGGCGAGCATCGTCGGATGCCGGGGAGGGCGCCATGGTGCTGCTAAGTAATCGTTGCTTCGCAGCGGCGTTCGCAGGGTTTGTTCTTGGCGCGTTGCCGCTCGTTGCGAGAGCCGACGAAACCATCTTTCGGGACGGGTTCGAGTTTGGTTTTCAGGTGCTGACACCCGATATCGTGGTGGCTCCCGGCGAAGGGGCCACCTACTGCTACTACTTCCACACACCGAACACCGGCACGATGGGAATTCGTCGCTGGGCATCGACGATGAGCGCGGGCACGCATCACATGATTCTCTATGCGACCTTCGACAGCAATGGCAATCCGATCGACTTCCAGCCACCGGGAACGTTGACGCAGAGTTCCTGCAGTATCAGCTCAGGTAGCAACTTCGCATCCTGGATCTATGCGGCGCACAACCCGAACGAGGATCTTGTCGTGCCGTCCGACGACGGCAGCGGCACGCCGTTGGCAATGGAAATCGCTGCCGGACAGCCCGCGTTCCTGCAGATGTTTGTGCTCAACACGGGAGACACGCCGATCACGACGTCGGCGTTGCTGCAAGCCGAAGCGCTTGCGCCGCAGGCCGCGTTCACCCGCACGGCGGCGTATGTCACCTATAACACCAACATCTCTATCGGACCGCAGGCGAATGCCTCGGTACAGCTGACTTGCGCGACGCCCGCGGCTGCGAAGTTCTGGTGGGTATCGCCGCGCACGCACAAGTTTGCGTTGACATCGAGGGTCATCAATTCGGCGGCGACCGTCGTCGTGAACACGGATTGGGAACATCCTGCTGCCGCGACATTTTCCGCGCCGAACTTCCTCGTGTTTTCGTCCGGGCTCACCTACGGGTGTGACTATCAAAACCCGACCAGCGCCACGATCCATACTGGCGAGAGCGAGTCGACTGACGAGACCTGCATGGGTATCGGCTACTTCTTTCCGGCGGCGCACTCGGCTTACTGCATCAACAACATTGGCCCCCTCTGACGTCAACGGCGGGCGCAAGCTGCTGCTGTAGCATCGCCTGCGAGCCGGGCTGGCGCACGTCGTGGAAGTGGAGCTCCCGGCCTTCTTCGAGTGCACACCGCTCTTCGAGCTTCACGATCGGTGACTTATCGATTCGGAAAGTGTCATGCCGCGGAGTTCGCTTGCGATCCTGATCGCGTCGGATTGCGTGGCCGCGGCATTGATGGCGACGGCGACACAGGCTTCCATGCAAAGCCAAGCCACGCACTACCGCATCACCGTCCTTGGATCGCTCCGCGGGACCACTCTCAACAGATGCGGTAGCAGCATCAACGATCTTGGCTTTCTAGCGCGTTGATCCAACGCGCCGAATCAAAGGCGGCACGCGGCTGCATGGGCCTTGGGGCGACAACTCGACCTCGGCATGCTCGGCACGGGTCCGGCATCCACGAGCCTAGCCAAGTGGTCGGCGTGTTCCAAGGATGTAGCACCGTCTAGTGGCTTCCATCCATGAATCTGGCTGGATGGCCATGCGACCAATGCAGACGATCTCATCGACCGCAGCGACGATTTTGAAGGCCAGCTCGTCCTTACAGGGGACAACAACAACCCAGATGTCATCACAGGGTATGGGCTCGCCGCAGACGGCAACCAATTCACAATTCTTGCAACACCCAATCGCCATTGATATACGAAATATGTCGTAGCATAAAAGGACGCACGATACGCCTCGTAGATTCGACAGGGCAGGCGCGAGTTCTGCCTTGTCGTGCGATTCGAGCCGGGCGATCACACGCGCCATCCAGACCACGGAGATCGACATGAACAACGAGCACCCGATAGAAGGCCAAGTCGTGGAAGTGAAGATTGGCGGTGGGGCGTGGCAGTCGGCGACGTATCGACGTGGCCAGTTCGTGGATCTGTATGGCTTGACGCTCGATCAGCGGAAGATTTCCGAATGGCAGCCCGCGACTTTGCAGGCGAGTGCGAGCGGCGATGTGGCCGCGGCAGCGCAAGAGTCATCGCTTCTGCACTAGCTGTGCGGCGCACGCGGTGATTGCTGGGCGGCGGCCAAGCGGATTGCGATTGATCGCGCCGATGGGCAAGGCGGG
>JBDSFA010000140.1:0-11376 GCA_039919785.1 Dokdonella sp.
GCGACGACGCAGCAGTGGCGTCGCGCGGAGCGCAATGCGCAACACGCAGAAGCGGCGCGCCGGCTGCTTGTTGGCGTGTTCGAGAACGCGAGCCCCGATGAGAACCACGGCAAGGCGATCACCGCACATCAACTACTTGAAAAGGGTGAGAAGCTGATTGCTGCGCAATCGGGAAAGAGTCCGGCGACACAAGCCGACCTCACCGGCCTGATCGGCGGCCTCTACTGGGACATCGGTGACTACCCGCGCGCGGAGAATCTGCTGAAGGAGGCTGTTGCATCGAATGCGTCGACGGACGTGCCCCCTGAAGTGAAGGCGCGCAACCTGGTGCGGATGGCCAAAGTAAAAATCGAGAAGAACCAATATGACGAGGGGATCGCGTTCGCCCGAGAGGCACTGACTTGGGCCCGGCAGGCCGGTGAGCCCGCGGCGGCGGAAGGCAGCCAGGCACGTCGTGAAATTGCCGACGGCCTGATCGGGGGCGGGCACGCAACGGAAGCGGAGCCGTTGCTTCGCGAAGCGATGGCAGTCGATCAGGCGCGTTCCGACGATGGTGGCGAAGCGGTTGCGGATAATCTGATGCTTCTTGGCTATGCGTTGCTCGAGTTGTCGCGGCTGGATGAAGCGATCGCGACGGATAGGCTCGCGATCGAGGCGCAGATCCGGATTCATGGTCGAACGAACAGCAACGTGACCTATTCGATGGGAACGCTGGCGACCGCGTTGCGCAACCAGGGCAAGTTCGTCGAGGCGGAGAATGTGCTGCGCGAAGCGGTTGCAATCATGGAGACCATGTATGCGCCCGATCACCGCGAGATGATGACGGTGCGGTCGAATCTTCTGCTGACGCTCGAAAACCAGGGCCGCTATGCCGAGGCGCTGGACGGTCGTCGCGCGATGTTGGAAACGCAGAAGAAGCTTTCCGTCGAGCGCCCGGACGTAATGGCGTACGCCTACAAGAACATGGCCGGGGATTTGCTGGGCCTAGGTCGCTTTGTGGACGCAGAGGCCACTGCGCGCGACGCGCTGGCCGCTTGGAACGGAATTCAGGGATCCGAGAACGAATGGCACAGCGTCGCTGCGCGCGATGCGCTCGCGCTCGCCCTGCAGTTCCAAGGCAAGTATGCCGAGGCGGAATCGGCGATGCGCAAGACGATCGACATCCAGCAGACGCACGAGGCGCCGAGATCGATCTGGCTGGCCGGCTCGCGCACCAATCTCGGCAATCTTCTGCGCCTCAGCCACCGACTGCCCGAAGCGGCTGCGCTGCTCCGCGATGCCTTGGCGGCACTGCCGGAGACGGCGTCGCCGACGCGTGCGTCGCTGCTTGCCGCAATGGCGGAAACCGCGACCGATCAGTCCGAGTTTGAGATGGCGCAGCGATTTGCTACGGATGCGCTCACCCTGGCGCGCGCAGTGCTACCCGCACACAACGTGCGACTTGGTACGCCGCTGTTTGCGTTGGCGCGGGTCAAGGCAGCCCAGGCGTCTCCCGCGGAAGCCGAAGCCCTTTTGAGCGAGGCGCTTGCGGTGCGTCATCCTCCCTACCCGGACGACGATCCGCGTGTGCTCGAACTGCAAGTGGACAGGGTACGGGCGCTCGAAGAGCTCGGCAAGACGGACGAGGCCCGCATATTGCGTGCCCGCATCGGCGCGTTGCTGCAAGCGTCATCGAGTCCCTACACAATCGACCTTCGTGCGCGCCTCGCGCCGCGCAGCGCCCGATAGTGCGGAACGCGCATGACCGACATGACGCAATCAACCCTGCGCACGCGAATGGAGCCCATGGCCGGCGCCGACGCGCGCCGCACGATAGTGGTGTTCGGAGATTTCGAAGTGGATCCCGGTGCGCACCGCATCTCGCGGGAAGGGGATCCTGTCCTGCTCGAACCGAAGGCGTATGCAGTCCTGCTCGAGTTCCTCGCGTATCCAGGCGAGATGCTCGGCCGCGACCGTCTGCTCGACACCGTGTGGGGCCATCGGCACGTGACGCCCGCGGTATTGAGTCGCGTGATCGCGCAGCTGCGCCGCGTGTTCGGGGACGACGCCGCTGAACCGCGTTTCATCGAAACCGTGCACGGCATCGGTTACCGGTTTGTCGCGCATGTGAGCCGCCGGTCGACGTCGACGATGCCGGAACCCATATCCACGAAGAACGTTGAAGATGCCGCGGTCGATGCGAAAGGCAGCGCTGCTGACCATTCCATGCCGCTTCAGGCAATCGTCAGGAGTGGCCCTGCCGCAGGCGCTTCGGTGTGCGCAGATCTGGGGTCGGACAGGAATTCGGAAAAAGTTCGGGCGCGATCAGCCGCCGCACCGGTGCGAATCCGCGGCGATGGATTGCGCAGGGACCGAAGCGTTCGAGCGCTGCAAAGTGCTCGGGCGTCGGATAGCCCTTGTGCTGGGCGAAACCGTAGCCCGGATGGATCGGATCGAACTCGCGCATGATGCGGTCGCGTTCGGTCTTGGCGAGAATCGAGGCGGCACTGATCGCCGCTTGGGTGGCATCACCGCCGATGATCGCGCGCGCCGGACAGGGCAGAGATTTGGGCAGGCGGTTGCCGTCGATGAGCGCGAACGTCGGCGCGGTCGACAATGCCAGCAGTGCGCGAGTCATTCCGATGAGTGTGGCCCCAAGGATATTGAGGCGTTCGATCTCGTCGATGTCGACCGCGATGATTGCGTATGCGATGGCGCGTTCACGGATGCGCGGGGCGAGTCGTTCGCGATCCGCTTCGGAAAGCACCTTCGAGTCAGCGAGTCCACGGATCGGGCGGGTGGTGTCGAGGATCACCGCGGCGACAACAACGGGGCCCGCGAGCGGACCGCGCCCGGCTTCGTCGACACCGGCGACGATTTCGTTCGCCAGCTCCTTCGCGAGCGATCGGCGCGTGACGTTCATTCGTGCAGGTCGTCGAGCTTGGTGAAGACGTAGTCGTGATACGAGGCGACGGTTTTCGTGTCCTTGCAATCGAGATAGCGTCCCTTGCAGCGCTCGCGCAAAAGCGTGTTGGCCTGGTAGAACTCGTCCTTCGGGATCCCCGCGACGTCGAGTAGGACCGAACCGAGGAACGAGATGTCGAGCACCGGGTAGTCGAATTTCTCGCGCACCGGGAAGTTCGCCTTCAAACTGTAGTAGGTAACCCAGTTCGAGGTCAGGCTCGCTTCTTTCGGCACCTGCTTTGGAATTTCATTGATCGCGCCGTCGAATGAAGGCTGGTGGTCGCCGAAGTGCATCAACACCGCGGGGTGCTCGCCCCCGAGCAGGAATTTCTCCAGGTCCGCCAGCATCGCGTCCGATTGCTGCAGCCGTTCCAGATAGTTGCCGAGGTTGAGGTTGAGCCAGTCATCTAGCGCTTTCGGCTTGAACTTGCCGGGAAACAGAGGCTGGTCGTACGGCGCCGGCAATTGCGCGAGCGGCACCATGTGCGGGCCGTGCTGATGCAGGGTCAGCATGAACACGAACAGCGGCTGCTCGGGATGCACGCGCTTTTCGTCGGCGTAGATGCGCTCGAACACCTTGAGCAAGTCGGCGTCGTGGCTTTCCCAGCCGAGGCCATATTGGGTGCCGTCGTAGAACGCGTCGAATCCGTAGTAGTCGTAGGCGTTGCGCGCATTGAGGAAATCGCCGCTCATCGGATATACCGCGATCGCACGATAGCCCGCGCTCTTGAACACCTTCGGCAGCGTGAACGCCACGCGTGGCGCGAGGTTGTACGGTGCATACAGCCCCGCATTGCCGAACAGGGTGTGGGCGAGACCGGTGAGTAGGGAGAATTCACTGGTCCAGGTGCCGCCGCCAAACGTGTGCACGCTCAACAGACCATGCGCGCGCGTTGCCTTGTCCGTTTCGAACATGGGCCGCTTGCACACGGGTAGCGTGCAGACCTTCAGGATGCGCGGATCGAAGGTGCTTTCCTCGAGGATCGCGACGACATCCGGTCGCGTGGGTGGCGACTGCAATGGCCGATTGAGCTTCCACACGATAGTGCGATCGACGTCGGACGGGCTGACAGGTTCATTGATGACGGTGTCATTGAACGAGGTGAAGAAATCGGTGATGAAGCTCTTGTCATTGATGGTGATCCACATCGGCTTGTTGAAGACCGCAGTGAATGGGCCGTCCGGCTTGGTGCAGACGGCCAGCAGCCACGCTGCGGCAACGGTGCCGAGCACGCGCATGCCGAAGCGCACCGCGCGTGGCTGCGCGGCCATGCGGTAGGCGCGTTCACCGAGAAAGGACGCGACCAGCAACAGGGGAACCAGGATCAGCGCTGCGATGCTGAGGCCCAACAGCAGCGGATAGTGCGAGATGACTTCGATGGTGCCGCTGTTGACGAAATACTCGAGGTCCGGCGCGAGCAGGGGCGTTTGCAGGAACAGGAACTTGAGCACGCCGGCAAGTTCGATCACGCCGAAAAAAATGCTGACGAGCAAAAGCGAGAACGCGATGCGCGCACTTGCGAACAGCATCATCACGAGCGCGAGCAGCACCAGGGTCGCTGCGAAGATCTTCTCGTCCGTGGTGTGTTCGGTCAGTGGTCCGAACGCCAGCAGCGCCAGAAACGCGATGAACCCGAATGCGCGCAGGAAGCGGGTGTGGCGCCGAAGGAGAATGAGCAGGTCTTTCATGCGGCAGTGGTCATGAGCCGCATCGTGCGCATGTGCGCGACGGGCGTCAATCCGCAATGCAGCGTGTTCAAGCCTGCGTCGACGAGGTTCCGATCAGATCGGCGATCGCGTCGGCCGCGCTACTGCTCGCGTTGCGGCGAAGTTCGAGATGCAGGCGCCGGTATTCGGCAAGCAGGTTCGGATCCGCGACTCGCGTGCGCAGTGCCGGCAACAGCGCAGCGGCGAGCGACTCGGGTGTGCACGCGTCCTGCATGATTTCCGGCACCAGGTCGCGCCCGGCGAGCACGTTTGGCAGTGCATAGCGTTCGATCTTGAGCATGCCGAGGCTCTTGACAATCAGATAGGTCATCCGCGCGAGGCGGTAGGCAACGACCACCGGCCGTTTTGCGAGCATCGCCTCAAGTGCTGCCGTGCCGGACGCGAGCAGGATCGCATCGGCAGCGATCATGGCCTGGTGGGCTACGCCTACGGGAATCGAGAAACGGGAATCGGGAATGGGACAAGCCGTTCCAGCTATTGGCTCGTGCTCATCAATTCCCGAACGCTTCACAACAGCCGAAGGCTGGTCTTCCCGATTCCCGATTTCCGCCTTCGCAAGCAGGCTTGCGAAAGCATCGCGGCACGCTTCATTCGCCATCGGTGCGATCACGTGCAGGTCGGAGATCTGTTCGCGCAGCAGCCGCGCGGCAGCGATGAAGTCGGGGCCGAGTCTGGTGATTTCACCGAGGCGGCTGCCGGGCAGGAGCGCGAGCACGGGGGCGTCCATGGGCAATCCGAGCGTTGCACGAGCGGCGGCGCGATCGGGCTCGAGCGGAAACGTGTCGGCCAGCGGATGCCCGACGAAACGGGCGTCGACGCCATGGCGCGCATAGATGGGCGGCTCCATCGGAAACAGGCACAGCACGCGATCGGCGCTGCGACCGATCTTTGCAGCGCGCTTTTCGCGCCACGCCCATACCGACGGACTCACGTAGTGCGCGGTCTTGATGCCGGCGCGCTTGAGCTTGCGTTCGAGACCGAGGTTGAAATCGGGCGCGTCGATGCCGATGAACGCAGCGGGTCGAGATGCCAGCGCACGGCGTGCGACATCGCGCCGGATCGCGAGTAGTTCCGGTAGATGCCGCAGCACCTCGACCAGCCCCATCACGCTGAGCTTCTCGGCCGGATACCACGCATCGAAACCCGCTTCGATCATGCGCGGCCCACCGATGCCGGCGAATTGTGCTTTCGGAAAGCGTGCGCGCAGTTCGGCGATCAGGCCAGCGCCAAGCAGATCACCGGAGGCTTCACCGGCGACGAGGACGAAAAGCGGGGAATCGGGAATCGGAAATTGGGAATGGATGGATGATGGCGTCGTGGTGTTCATGGGTTTATCTGCGCACGCCGCATTGAATTGCGCGCGCTACCGCTTTTTCGATTCCCCATTCTCCATTCTCCATTCCCAGCTCTTCAGCGTGCCAGCGATCGTTCGCTGCGTTCGATGAAAGCCAGCAGTTCGGCGACGTCGCTACTGTCCTGTGCCTGTTCGGCGAGCTTGCCGCGTGCTTCGGCCAGCGGTGTGCCGGCAACGTAGACGGTGCGGTACGCGCGCTTGATCGCCGCGATGCGTGTCACATCGAAACCGCGTCGCTTGAGGCCTTCGCTGTTGATGCCGCGCGGCTTGGCGTAGTTGCCGGCGACGATCACGAACGGCGGCACGTCGGCATTGATGAGACTGCCCATGCCGGCAAATGCGTGCGCGCCGATCTTGCAGAACTGATGGATGCCGGTGAAGCCGCCGAGTATCACAAAATCGCCGACCTCGACATGGCCGGCGAGAGTCGCATTGTTGGCGAACACGACCTGGTTGCCGACCTGGCAATCGTGTGCGATGTGCACGTAGGCCATGATCCAGTTGTCGTCGCCGATCCGTGTCGCACCACCGCCGTCACCGGTGCCTCGATTGAGCGTTGTGAACTCGCGGATCACATTGCGATCGCCGATGACCAGTTCGCTGCGTTCGCCGTGAAACTTCTTGTCCTGCGGTTCGGCTCCGATCGAGGCGAACTGAAAGATACGGTTGTCGAAGCCAATGCGCGTGGTGCCTTCAATGACCACATGCGGTCCGATCCAGGTGCGATCGCCGATCTCGACGCCGGCGCCGATGATGCTGTACGCACCGATGCTGACATCGGTACCGATCCTCGCGGACGGATCGATCAGGGCGCTGGCATGGATCATCAGTCGGCGACCCCTGCGCAGAGGATTTCGGCCTCGGCAGCGACCTTGTCGTCGACAAAAGCCTGCGCCCAGAACAGGCTCATGTTGCGCATCGCGCGCTTGTGCATGACTTCCAGACGCAATTGGTCGCCAGGCACGACGATGCGGTTGAAGCGCGCCTTGTCGACCTTGACCAGATAGAACACCTTGATCTTCGCCAGATCGTCGCGCTCGGACAGCTTGACCAGCACGCCAGCCGCTTGCGCCATTGCCTCGATGATGAGGACGCCGGGCATCACCGGATGGCCAGGGAAGTGACCCTGGAAGAAAGGCTCGTTGACCGTCACGTTCTTGAGGGCGGTAATCTGCGTGCCCTTCTCAAACGCGATCACGCGGTCGAGCAGCAGAAACGGATAGCGATGCGGCAACAGCGCCGCGATCTGTTCGACTCCGATCGGCAGCTGCACGGACGGTGAGGGTTCGGTCATGACTTGGTTTCCTTTTCGATCGCATCGACGCGGCGCGCGATTTCGTCCAGATGCTTGTAACGGGCAGCGTTGCGTCGCCATTGCCGGTTGGGCTGGATCGGCGTTCCCGAAGTGTATTCGCCGGCCTCGCGGATCGAGTGCGTGACCAGGCTCATGGCGTGCACGGTGACGCGATCGGCAATGTTCAAATGACCCAGTATGCCAGCGCCGCCACCGATCAGGCAGTAGCGCCCAATGGTCGTGCTGCCGGCGACCGCGGCACAGCCGGCCATCGCCGAATGCGCACCGATGGTCACGTTGTGGGCGACCTGGATCTGGTTGTCCAGACGCACGTCTTCTTCCAGTACGGTATCGCCGAGCGCGCCGCGATCAATCGTCGTGTTCGCACCGATTTCGCAATCGTCGCCGACGCGCAGGCCGCCCAGTTGCGGCACCTTGATCCAGCGGCCGTGATCGGAAGCGCTGCGTTCAAACGCAAGGCCGAAGCCATCGGCGCCGAGTACCGCGCCGGGATGAACCAGTACGCGTTGGCCGAGGTGGACGTCCTGCACCAGAGTCACCCGCGCGACCAGGCGCGACTGCGCGCCGATGCTGCAATCGCGGCCGACTACGCAATGCGGGCCGAGGACTACACCGTCGCCGATGCTGGCGCCGTCTTCGATGACGCACAGCGGACCGATGCTAGCACTCTCGGCGATACGGGCAGTGGGAGCGACCACCGCGCTCGGATGCACACCCGCGGCGTAGGCAGGCTGGCGTTCGAACAGCGTCGCGATGCGCGCAAAGGCAACGTAGGGATCAGGTGCGATGAGGCAGGTCCCCGTATGGGCGTCGGCATCCTCTGCGCGCAGCACGACGGCGCTGGCGTGTGTGTCGGCGAGCTGGGGGCGATAACGCGGGTTGGCGAGAAAGCCGATTTGGCCCGGTCCTGCATGGGCCAGGGTGGCGACTCCGTTGATGCTCGCCTGCGTGTCCCCGCGCAATTGCAGCGCGAAGCGTGCAGCAATGTCGGCCAGCGTGTAGGTGGCCATGCTCACGGTGGCGTCGGGCTCTTGGCGGGACGGCGCCGCAGGCGGTCGAGGATTTGTTCCGTCACGTCGACTTTCGGACTCGCATAGACAACGGGGCTGGGCACGATCAAGTCGAACCCCTGCTCACGCGCAAACTCGACCACGGCGTCATTAATTTCGCGCCAGCTGCGGTCAAGTTCCTGATCGCTTCGCGTCTTGAGTTCGATACGCAACGCGTCGCGGTTGCGCTTGAGCGAGCGATCCAGCGCGTCGATTTCGCGCTGGAGGGCGACCGCATCGACCTTGGCAGACGAGGCGTCATTGCCTGACTGACGTTCGCGCAGGTCGCTGGCGCGTTTCTCGTCGGCCTTCAAGGCTGCGTCGCGTGCGGCAAACTCGCGTTCGAGTTTCTGCCGCCCCGCGACAACCTGGGGTGCATTGTCGAGCAGGCGCTTCATGTCCACGTACCCAATTCGCGTCGGTGACGGTGTCTGCGCTGTGGCGAAACTCGCCATCGTCAGCGCCGACAGCAGCAGTGCGCGGATCAGGTTTCGTGCTCGTGCATGCTGCGTCACCCGGCGTCTCCTCGCTGCCCACGACGCTATTCGCGGTCTCCCTCTCCGCGTTTCTTCAGAACGTATTGCCGAAGGTGAACTGGATGAATTCCGTATCGTCGCCTTCCTTCTTGCGCAGCGGCTTGGCCAGATTGATCACGATCGGGCCGACCGGCGCGCGCCACGTCAGCGAGATGCCTGTCGATGCGCGCAGCTGGTCAAGACTCCATGTATTGAACTGGCGGCAATTTGTGACCGTGCTGTCGCACAGATTGTTGCGGAACACGTTGCCGACGTCGAGGAACAGCGACACGCGGGTGCTGTCGTTGTTTTCCTTCACGAACGGGGTCGGTACGATGATTTCTGCAGACGCGGCGGTCTTGAACGAACCGCCGATCGGCAGGCGGCAGTCCTTGGACGTGGCCGGGCAGGTCAACGGGTTGAGCACGGCGTATGGCCCCAGCGTGTTGTCGCGAAAGCCGCGCACGTCAGTCACGCCACCGGCATAGAAATTCTGGAAGAACGGCAGACCACCGATATCGGCCAGGTAATGCGGATTCGTCGTCGCCAACACGCTCTTCGGATCGTTGTAGGTGTCGCCGTAGCCGAGGTTGAAGTGCCCGTAGAACGTCAACGCGTCGCTGATGTGCAGGTACTGACCGAAGCGGTAGTTGAGCTTGTAGTACTCGACCGTCGATCCGGGCAGGGTGGCATCAAGCGAAAGCGTCTGGATCGAACCCCGAGTCGGATTCCAATACCGGTTGCGTGTGTCGTGCGACCAAGACAGCTGCGTGTTCCACGCATGAAAGGTGTAGTGCCCGAGGTTGTCGATGTAGTCCAGGATGCGTTGCGGCGTGCCGCCGTAGGGTGCAATACCGGTCTTGGTGACGCCTAGCTGCAAGTTGACCGAGTCCGCTTCGCCGATAGGAAGGCCCAGGTAGACATCGAATGCATCGGTACTGGAAAGATAGCTGGCGATGTTCTGCTGCCCGGAGTCCAGCTTCGTATGCTGAATGTCGTAGCCGATGCCGATGCCGTCGTCGGTCAAGTACGGCTCGTAGTAGGACAGCTGGTAGCGCTTGATCGCCAAGCTCTGTTGCGCAGTCACCGAGACGCGATCGCCGGTACCGAAGAAGTTGTTCTGCGTAACGCTGACGCTGGCGATCAAGCCTTGCACCTGCGAATAGCCCAGACCGAACTGGAACTGGCCCGAATTCTGCTCTTCCACTGCAATCGTCAGGTCGACCTGGTCATCGGTGCCCGGAACCTTGGGCGTGTCGATATTGACGGTCTTGAAGAAGCCCAGTCGCTGCAGGCGGATCTTCGAACGATCGATGGCGGCCTGCGAATACCAGGCACCTTCGAGCTGTCGCATCTCGCGCCGGACGACTTCGTCCTCGGTATGCAAGTTGCCCTTGAAGATAACCTGGCGCACGTAGACGCGCTTGCCAGGGTTGATGAAGAAATTGAGACCAACCTCACGCTTGTCCTTGTCGATAGCCGGGATCGGCTGCACCTCGGCAAATGCATAGCCGATGTTCGACAGTGCTGACGTGATCGCATCGACCGACTGCTCGACCTTCTTGCGCGAGAACACATCTCCGGAATTGAGCTGTATCAGCTTGTGCAGGTCTTCTTCCTTGAGAATGAGGGCGCCGGTCAACTTGACGTCGTTGACCTTGTAAACCTCGCCTTCCTTGATGTTCGCGGTGATGTACATCTTGCGCTTGTCGGGACTGATGCCGACCTGGGTCGAGTCGACAGCGAAGTCGGCGTAACCTCGATCCATGTAGTACGACTGCAGTTTCTCCAGATCGCCGGAAAGTTTCTCGCGTGAATACTGGTCGTCCTTCGAGTACCAGGACGTCCAGTTCGACGTGCTTGACTCGAAATCGGTGCTGATCTTCTGGTCGGAGTAGACCGTGTTGCCGACCACATTGAGGTGTTTGATCTTGGCGGCCTTGCCTTCGGCAACGTTGATCGCGATTTCGACGCGGTTGCGGTCGAGGTTGACCTTTGAGGTCTTCACCGACACGTTGTACTTGCCGCGGTTGTAGTACTGGCGGATCAGTTCGCCCTGCACTTCATTGAGCTTGAGGTCGTCGAACGCTTCGCCTTCGGCGAGGCCGATGCCCTTGAGGCCCTTGAGCAGGTCTTCTTCTTTCACGTCCTTGTTGCCGCGGATGGCGATCTTGGTGATCTGCGGGCGCTCCTTCACCGTGACGACGAGGATGTCGCCCTGGCGGCTGAGCTGGACGTCATTGAAGAAACCGGTCTTGTACAGCGCGCGAATCGCCTGATCGGCGCGATCGGCGGTCAGGGAATCTCCTTTCTCGACCGGCAGGTAGGTGAACACCGTGCCGGGGGCGATGCGCGACAGACCTTCGACGCGGATGTCGGAGATCGTGAAGGTATCGAATGCCGAAGCGTTCTGTGCGGCAAAAAAGGCAAGCAGGAACAGGGCAGCTATACGCTTCATCGTCTATTTCCGTC
>JBDSFA010000055.1:0-2864 GCA_039919785.1 Dokdonella sp.
CTTACACACTTGGCGTTCCGTTCTATCTGTGGAAACGACTGCCGTACAACCACGCGCTGTGGCACGCGTTCGTCCTGCTCGGCAGCGTGCTGCAATTTTTCGCGGTGCTCTACTACGTGCTGCCAACTGCATGAAAAATACGCCGCTGGTCGTGCATCGCGGCGGCTGTCATTGCGGCTGCGTGCGATTCGAAGTCGACGCGCCAGCTGTGATCGCGGCACTCGATTGCAACTGTTCGATCTGCCGCATGAGCGGATTCCTGCATCTGATCGTGCCTGCTGCGCGATTCCGCCTGCTCGCTGGCAGCGAGGATCTCACCGAGTATACGTTCAATACCGATACCGCGAAACATCGCTTCTGCCGTGTCTGCGGGATCAAGAGCTTCTATGTTCCGCGCTCGAATCCGGACGGATTCGATGTCAATGTGCATTGCCTGGCTCCGGCCACCATCGCGCGCGTCGAAATCACGTTGTTTGACGACACGCGACGCGAAGAAAGTGAAGCGGCGATTGCCGAGTTGTCGCGCGACGCCTGACGCGCGATCGCGCAACGCTCAGCCGACCAGAAAGGCTAACCCGAAGATGCCGAGCATCGCAAAGCAGATGCCGAGCTTCGCAACCGCGCCAATGACGAACCCGAGCCATGCGCCGACGCCGACGCCCGTCGCCTTGCGCAGGGTGCCGCCCGCCACGAGCTCGCCGAGCAGCGCACCGACAAATGGCCCGAGCAGCAGTCCTGGCAGGCCGAAAAAGACGCCGACGAGGGTGCCGAGCATCGCGCCGATCACGGCGTAGCGACTCGCGCCCACGCGCTTTGCGCCGAGCATGCCGGCGACGAAATCGACGATCAACGCGAGTGCAGTCAACACACCCAGAACAACCAGGGTGAACGTGCCGACGTGCGCGAAATGATCAGCCCATGCCGCCAGCAGCATGCCGCCGAACACGATTGGCACGCCGGGCAGCACCGGCAGCACGGTGCCGACGATGCCGACGACGATCAGTACGGCGGCGATTACATACCAGAGTGTGTGCAGATCCATCGAGAGCCAGGATGCAAGGGAGCGCGAAACGAGCGCGGGACAGGCATAGCGACCTTGTTGGTCGAGATGCCGGACGTGTACTGTACCCGACACACCGGCGTCCCTCGCGTGTCGATGCGCGCGGGCGCGCATCGACACGCGCTCCCATCATGCGCGATTCAGACGGAACTCGATCGGCACGATGCCCCAGGCCGGTATCGCCTGACCGTCGCGCAGCACGGGTTTGAAGCGCGCACGCTGCACGGCGTCGCGCGCCGCCGCATCGAGTTGCGCGTGACCAGAGCTGCGTTCGATCTCGATGCGCTGCACACCACCGCTCGCATCCACAAGCACGCGTAACAGCACAGTGCCCTGTTCGCGCTGGCGCATCGACATTGGCGGATAGCGCAGCTTCAAGGCACCGTCGTAAGCCAGGGTGCGGGTCTCGCCGGCCGGCGCGTCCGATATGCTGCTCGATATGCCTGCGGCAGGCTCGCCCGTGCTTGCCGGTATGGCCATGGGTGAGTCGATAGCAACCGTAGTCGTCGCGGTCGGCACAGATGTCGCGATCGGAGCCGGAGTCGTCGTCTTGTGCGTCGGCAGGATGTGCTTGGGCGGTACCGGACCTGGCGGCTCCGGCAACACGGCCGGCGGCGGGCGATCGTCAAAGACTGCCGTCGGAACCACATTGGGCAGCACACGCACGAGCGGCGCCGCGATCGGGATCGCAACCACGGCAACAGCGCCGACGTGCAGCATGAACGTGCTGCTCAACGCGACGATGCGCTGCCAGCTCAGCGGCGAAAGCGAGGATTGGGTACGAGTGGCCATGGCGTGCTCCCGGTCGATGGTCGAGGGATGCAACGCACGACCCGGGCGTGCGGGGTTGCCAGGTGCTGAACCTGGCAACCCACCGCGTCGGGCATGGCGGAATCGATTGCCGAGCTACTCGTGGTCGTCACGTGTCGAGACGAGTCATGTGCACCGCAACGAGCGTCGAAAGAGGAGGTGACATCGCCGACCTCAAAGTTTGGATAGCTGGTCGAGATCCAGATTGATTCCGACGTGCCCGAGGACCTCATCCTTGTCGCTCAGCAGCGCCGTATGGTTGGCCCAGCTGATCGATAGAGGCACCGAGATGCCCTTTGAGATGGGGAATACCCATTTGATACCCAACGTAGCGACCGAAGAGGGTGCCGGTGAGGGAGCATTCCGGTAGCGCTCGGCGAACAAGGCCGCGGAAAATGTCGGTTGGCCACCGCCGAGATCGATTCCCGCCAGTACGGGGCGCGAATACTCACACGCTAGTTTCGCCGTGTCGATATTCGGCTTTCCTGGTGCAAACCCTTCTACCCGACCCAGCTCAAGATTGAACTTGTAGTACGACTGCGTCTCGATGCCTTTAAGGCCGCGCAAGGCGACGGAGTACTCGTCCGGTCCGAGATAGGTTTTGCGTTCGACGGCGGTTGCGGCGACGCTCCAGACCCAGCTGGTATCGATCTGTTCTTCGCGGTCCGCGATCATCTTTTCCAGCTCGGCTTCCTTCGTCGATACTGTTCTGGCAAATTCCGGGACAAGCGAAACCTTCTTTGCCAACGCCTGGCACGCCGATTCGTCGAGCTGTGTATTCGCAGGAAGGTTCTCAAATGCCGCGTCAACCAATTCTCCGCCTGGCGGATTCGCCATGATCTGGTTGAAGGCTTCCGCTGATTTTCGCAAGCCGTCTGGAATCGCATATTCGCGGCGGTCGCGACTTCCAAAGAATCGATATTGCAATTCGATGGCGACGCTGTCGTCCAGACTCTTCGCATCGGCCGGCTCATCGGGCTTGCCGTCGCCATCG
>JBDSFA010000306.1:0-2350 GCA_039919785.1 Dokdonella sp.
CAGCTTTCTCAATCGAAATTCTGACCCGGATCGTCCACTTCGGCGCGCGTGACGGCGCGTACTGTCGCCGGATCGAAGCCGCGACGCAAGAGAACGTCGGCGCGTTTGGCACGCTCAGCCGGATCAGCCGGCACGCCGCCACCGAAGCGCTTGCGCGATTGCGCAGAAGCGATCGCGGTCCAATCGAGGTCCACCTCCGCCAGCACCGCGCGAATTGCTGCGTCGTTAAGCCCGTGCGATCGGAGTTCGGCGCCAATGCGGCGCGGGCCGTAACCCTGCGCCCCGCGCCGGCGTGCAAGGCTTGCGGCAAAGCGATCATCGCTCTGGTATTGCTGATCCTTCAGCCGGTCGATCGCCTCAACCGACTCGAGCTTGTCGTGACCGCGCAGCGCGAGCTTGGTCTTCAGTTCGCGCGTGGAATGCTCGCGCCGCGCGAGCAACCCGAGCGCCTTGTCGTAGGCGAGACCTTTGGCCTTTTCCACTGTCTTTCTCGCCATGGTCTGGCCGCTACCTTCCATCAACAACTGAAGGGAATCAATCCGGTGAACAGCGCAATGATGAAGCCGGCGACTGCTCCGACGCACAGGCCAGCAATGATCACTATCACATAGCCGACCGTGACGCTCCCACGAGCGTGCGCGTGAGCGCTCAAGAAGATCCTTATGCTTTGACTATCGGGAAACGACATCGACCGACCTCGCTTCGACTATTCAATGACCGTTCGATCGCGCGGCAATCCGCGCGCTGATCGACTCGCTCAGATCATCAGCGGACTGCCCCGCCGACTGCACGGCGGCCTTGATCGCGACCGCGTCCAGGCCACCGGCACGCGAAGCTTCCGCCAACGCCCAGGTTCTGGCGGCACGCTTGCCACTGCGGCAATACAACAAGACTGGCTTGTGTACCAATGCCAGCGACTGAGCGAGCGCATCCACCGACTGCGACGGAATATCGCCATGTGTCACGGGCACATAGGCAAACGCCATCCCACTGACCTGTGCAACTTTCGCGATGGTTTCCGACGACGGCTGGCCGGGCTCTTCGCCATCTGGACGCAGATCAATGATCGATTCAAACCTGCGCGCCTTGATATCCGCAAAACCCTCCGGCGCAACCTGCTCAGTAACCCATACATCATTGGTCAGCCGTTTCGCGTTCACGACGAGACGCGCTGGCGGTTTGGTAACCGCCGCGAACGAAACGACCAACGCGATGCCAGCAAGCACCGCGAGCGCAAAGGTCGTTTTTGGTCCTGGCATATCCAATTCCCGCAATCGGCCTTCGCGATGTCCAGATCAGGCCTCTTCCATCTCCACCGCCGGCAGCGGCGAGCCTCCGCCGTGGACCAGGAGCTTCGCGCGCAGCTGCGCATCGATCGCCGCGGAAATCTCCGGGTGCTCTTTCAGGTACAGGCGCACATTGTCCTTGCCCTGACCGATGCGGTCGCCGTTGTAGCTGTACCAGGCCCCTGACTTCTCGACGAAATTGTGGGCGACGCCCATTTCGATCAACTCGCCTTCGCGCGAAGTGCCTTCGCCGTAGAGGATCTCGAATTCGGCCTGGCGGAACGGCGGCGCGACCTTGTTCTTGACGACCTTGACGCGCGTTTCCGAACCGATGACCTCTTCGCCACGCTTGATCGCACCGATACGGCGAATGTCCAGACGCACCGACGCGTAAAACTTCAGCGCGTTGCCGCCAGTCGTTGTTTCCGGGCTGCCGAACATCACGCCTATCTTCATGCGAATCTGGTTGATGAAGATGACCAAGGTGCCTGATTTCTTGATGTTTGCCGTCAGCTTGCGCAGCGCCTGACTCATCAGACGCGCCTGCAGGCCGACATGCGAATCGCCCATCTCGCCTTCGATTTCAGCCTTCGGCGTGAGTGCCGCAACCGAGTCGATGACGACGACGTCGACCGACGCGGAGCGCACCAGCATGTCGGCGATTTCCAGCGCCTGTTCGCCGGTATCCGGCTGCGATACGAGCAGGTCATCGACATTCACACCGAGCTTTTCGGCATACGTCGGATCGAGCGCGTGCTCGGCGTCGATGAAGGCGGCGGTGCCACCGTTGCGCTGGCAACTCGCGATGACCTGCAGCGTAAGCGTTGTTTTTCCCGAAGATTCCGGTCCGTAGATCTCGACCACGCGACCGCGCGGCAGGCCGCCGACGCCGAGCGCGACATCGAGCCCGAGTGAACCGGTCGAAACGACCTCGATCACTTCGTTGACGCGATCGCCCATGCGCATCACGGCGCCCTTGCCGAACTGCTTTTCGATCTGGCTCAGTGCAGAGGCGAGCGCCTTGCGCTTGTTGTCATCCATCGGTCAATCCTCGGTATGTGGTG
>JBDSFA010000017.1:0-13842 GCA_039919785.1 Dokdonella sp.
CAACGATTGCCAGCTCGCGTTTTACGGGTCTGCAGGGCCCGCCCTATGCATTTGCCCTGCCCTATGATGGCGCACGCATCGACCCGGGCATGCACTACGGTCTGCGCGCAACGCTGCGCGATGCGCAGGGACATCTCCTGTTCGTCACCGACAAGCGCGTTCCCGTCGTACTCGGCAGCGCGTCGATTGTGGAATTCCGGCTCGTACGCGCGGATGCGCACTGAGCGCTAGCCGGTCGCCTTCAAATGCTTCATCGATGTGCGCCGGAGCGACGCTGTTGCAACGTGCGCGCGACGTTGTCGCTGATGCGTTGCGCGAACTCGGGGCTCAGTATCGTTGACGCGGCCGACTTCGAGTCCGGCCACACGCTCGGTGCGGACGTGAACGCTGCCGCCGTCGTCACCGAGACCGCCGGCGCCACGTAGATGTCGGTCTGGTTGGTCGCATCACCGGCGTTGGTGCGCGTGTACATCGGGACAAACGTAGTGCCGACACTGACCAGTCCCTGATAGTCGCCAAGAAACCAGCCGCCGACGCCGGGCGATATCGTGCGCGGCGCCAGCTCGAGATCGAACGGACCGGCAATCTGGCTCTCGTGCCAGGTCACCGTGTCGGCCGAACGCGCGAGCCAGTAGTCGGTGAGCAAGGTCGCGCGATCCGTCGTGTTGGGACGGAAGTCGTAATAGCTCACGCCGATCGTGCCGTCGGCGCGCACGGTTGCTTTCGGCGAAAATGCAGACACGTTTGTATTGGCATTCACGCGCGTCGGTGCAGACCAGGTCAGGCCACCGTCGGCGGATCGCGACAGCACGATGCCATCGCGCGCGCCATTGCTGAAGCGCGCGTCCTGCCATACGACAACGAGGCTGCCGCCCGGCCCCACCACCATGTCCGGCACGATCGAACTGTCGCGCACGGGTGCGCCGCCGTCTGGATCGCGCGTGCCGACAGTGAGCTGATCGGCGATCTTGATCGGCAGCGACCAGGTCACTCCGTTGTCGCTCGAACGCGCCACGGCCACGGATACCGCGAGACCTCCGTTCGGGCCAGGATTGATCTGCGTGAACATGTTGACCAGCGTGCCGTTCGGCAGCACGCCGATGATGTTGTCGATGGTCTGGTGGTTGACGCCCGGGTCATAGATCACCGTTGGCGGCTCCCAGCTGAGGCCCCCATCGATGCTGCGCGCGAACATGGCTGGGCCTGTATTCACTGCTGTCAGGCGATCCCAGACTGCATAGACGAAATGCGCATCGAGTGGATCGGCAACGATCGCGCCCTTGTCGTTGAAGACAGCGTCAGTGTCGCGGATCAACGTGCTGGTGGCGCCCCAGGTCGCGCCGCCGTCGACCGAACGACTCACCACGATGCTGCTGACCGATCCCGCCTGCTGCGCGAAGCCATCAAACCCGAGTGCGAGAAGATGCACATGGCCGCCCGGCCCGATAGTGATCCACGGATTGCTGCTGCGCTCGTAGTCGCCACCATTCGAAGCGGTGCCGCCGGCACAACGCGTGAACGCGATCAGATGCCGCGACCAGGTATGGCCGCTGTCGCCTGAAACGCCGACAACGATGCCGCGCGCGCCGCCAGTGGACCAGCGATCCTGCTGCCACACGCCGACCAGGTGATGCGGGTCGAGCGGATCCAGCGCGAGGTAGGGTTCGACTTCCGAATTGACGAAAAGCGCGCCCTGCGCGGCAACACCGTCGCAGTTCGCAGCGAACGGCGTTGCCGCCGAGGCACGATAGGCAGGATCAAGCGTCGGCGGTTGCGGCGGCTGTGACGTCGTCGACGCCGGCGAATTGGAACTGCCGCCGCCGCAAGCAGCGAGTGCAAGGGCAATCAGGATCGGCAGCATCGCTCGCGCGAACATCGGTTGCATCGCTGCACCCCACCCGAATCAGACCAGATGCCCGCAGCCTAACGCAATGACGGCGCGGCTCGTACATCCGTCATCGCAGCACCGAGTCGTCCGGTCACATTCGCTGCCCATCGGGACTCTCCGGTCAATGTGCAAGGCCGATGTCGTCCGGAATCCTTCGGGACGACATCCGCTTGCATCAGGCTCAGTACGCGCCCATGAAATCTTTCTTGCCGATCTCGATGCCGTTGTGGCGCAACAATGCATAGACCGTCGTTACATGGAAAAAAAACTGTGGCAGGCCGTAGTTGAGCAGATAAGCCTGTCCACTGAGCTTCCTTTCTTTCGGCGTACCGGGCCTCAACACGATCTCGCGCTTCTCGCTGCCCTCGAACGCAGCGGCGTCCAGGCTGGCGGTGAATGCCAGCGTCTTCGCGATACGTACGTGCAAGTCGGCGAACGTGGCTTCGTTGTCTTCATAGGCAGGCACATCTGCACCCGCGAGCCGCGCCGGTATGCTCTTGGCGAAATCACATGCGATCTGCACCTGGCGCACGAGCGCAAACATGTCCGGAAACAGGCGCGCCTGCAGCAATGCATTCGGCTCGAATTTCTTCTCGGCCGCGTGGGCTTCGGCCTTGCTCAGGCATTCGTCGAGCGCGACGAGCAACTGCTTCAAAACGGGAACGGATGCGTCATACATCGACAGGCTCATGGGCAACTCTCAGGGTGGGGAGGCGCGGATGGTACAGCCTGCGTCGTTTGTCCTGCATATCCTCTGCCGAATGAAGCCCACCCCAGGTGCAGCCGTCAGCGGTCACACCGGCCCCTTCCGCCCCTATCGGGCCGCAGTGCCGTATCGTTGCGAAATGAATGACCTCAAATACCTTGGCGGCTACAACGAAAACACGCTTGCGCGCGTGCGCGAGCTGATCGCGCAGGATCGCTTGGGCGCGGTGCTGCGCGAGCGCTATGGTCAGATACATGAGGTGCGCAGCGACAAGGCCTTGTTCCGCTACACGATCGAGCTCAAGGATCGTTTCATGCGCAAGACCGACCCGCTCGACAAGGTCGTCTACGACAACAAACTGCACGTCGTGCGCGATGCACTCGGCACGCATACGACGATTTCGCGCGTGCAGGGAGGGCGGCTCAAGGCGAGCCGCGAAATCCGTATCGCGACGGTGTTTCGCGATGCGCCGGCGCCTTTCCTGCAGATGATCGTCGTGCACGAACTGGCGCACTTGAAGGAACGCGAACACAACAAGGCGTTCTACCAGCTATGCACGCACATGGCGCCCGACTACCATCAGCTTGAATTCGACGTGCGCCTGTACCTGACCCACCTCGACTGCGCGCGCGGTATCGCCACCACGCAAGCCCCGGCACCCGCCGCACATCCGGATTGATCGCGCCTCATGCCTGAACCCATCTCACTCACCCGGCGCGTCGCGCAGCTGTGCTCATGCTCGTATGAGGAAGCCGAGCGCGTCATCGCCGACGGTGGCGTCACCATCGATGGCGTGGTTGCCAACGATGCACAGCGCACGATCCTCGGCGAGAACATCGAGATCGACGCGGCCACGCGCCCCGAAGCCATTGAACCGTCGACCGTGCTGTTGCACAAGCCGGTCGGCGTGACGTCGATGGATGCGGTTGCGTTGTTCACGCCGCAGACGCGCTGGGCCGAGGATCCTTCGGCGACGCGCATGCTGCCGCGGCACTACAAAAACCCGACCATGCTGATGCCGCTGGAAACGGATGCGAGCGGAATACTCGTGTTGAGCCAGGATGGTCGGGTCTGGCGTCGCCTCAGTGAAGACGCCGACGAGATCGAACAGGAGTTCGTCGTCGAAGTGCGCGGCGAAGCGGGTCCGTATGCGCTCGGCACGCTCGCGCGCGGTCTCAGTTACAACGGACACCCGCTGCTGCCGTGCAAGGTCAGCTGGCAAAGCGAAACACGCCTGCGTTTCGCCATCAGCAATGTGCAGGGAGGACAGCTGCGCCACATGTGCGCGGCCGTCGGACTGGAGCTCGTCACGATGCGCCGCCTGCGCATCGGCCGTGTCCCGCTGACCAAGCTGCCGATAGGCGAATGGCGCGTGTTGCCGGCGGGCGAAAAGTTCTAGCGGTCACGCCTGCCACTACATCGGGCGCCAGCCACCGACGCCGGTTACCACTGCGGCGGCAATCAGCAACATGCCAACCGAACGCGCAGCCATCGCGCCTGCACGCGGCTTGTGCTGCAACCACGCACGCGCGCGGTCCGCCATCACGGCGAGGCCTCCGTAGATGCACAACTGATTGATAGCGATGATCAGCCAGAGCACGACCGCTTGCATCCAGAGCGAGCCGTATTCAGGTCGCATGAACTGCGGAAACACCGCGAGCATGAACAGGTATGCCTTTGGATTGAGCAAGCTGGTCAGCAATCCCTGGCGAAACGTCGCTGCCATCGGTCGTGAGCGTTCGTCCGGCACGATGCCGAACGCGGATGTGCTGCGCACCAGCGAGATACCGATCCATGCGAGGTACAAAGCACCCGCGAGCAACAGCGCGTTGAACGCGCCCGGCATCAGTTGCAGCAGCACGCTGATGCCCAATGCCGTCATCAGCACATGGCACACGCCCCCGGCGACGATGCCTCCGACCGCAGCAAATCCCTTGTCGCGGCCGCCGGTGATCGCGCTGCCGAGCACGAAGGCCATGTCCAGTCCTGGCAACACGACAATGCCGAAGACGAGGGCGAAGAACAGGCCGAGATGCGCGTAGTGAGTCATGGCGAAGGCGTGCCCGCAGCAGCATCGACGAACCAGCGCAGGCGCGACCGCGGTGTCGGATCCATCACCAGCCGCTCGGTCGCCCCGCGCAGCAAGCCTGTGTCACCAAGCGACTGCTCCACACGTTTCATCTGCGCGGCCAGCGACGATTCCAGCGTAGCCGTATCCTTGGCCACGCCGAGCCAGATCAGCCACGGACCATCCGTACGAATCGGCAGTTGCGGGAAGTTGTTCGGCACATCGAGTGTCACCAGCACGCCTGCTTCGTGCACACCGGCAACCCGGTAGTGCGCAAACGCCGCTTCGGCTTTTTGCGCGAACGCTTCCTCGCTGCCTTTCTTCACCGCAAAGATCTGTGCGACGACGACGCCGGTTGCACCACCCTCCTCGATCACCGGATCGACCGCCGGCAGCACGCTGACGCCATGCTCGGCATGCAGCGGACGCAGCAACATCACATTGTCGCTGTCGGGCAGGATCGCGTTCACCTTGAGCTTGTGCTCCTTCCAGACGGGCCCGTAGTAGAACGCGGCGTTGGCGATCGGGCGTGCGCTGATGTCCTTGGAGCCGCGCACCCAGGTGAAGTGATTCGGTTGGTCGCGGTCGAGGAATTGCCCGAACACCATCACACCCAGCTGCTCGAAAGCCTCGGGAAAATAGGCGTCGAAGTATTTCGCGAAATGTGTGCGCTCGCCATCCGTCGTGACGTAACGCCGGAATTCAATCACCTGATAGTCCTGCAGATGCTTGACCGTGTCGATGGACGGCATGGTGTGGGCTTCGCCAGCGTGCGCCGCAGCGAATGCGCTCACGGTGATACTCGAAAGTAGTGCGGGTACCAGCACCCTGATCTTCTTCATGGCGTTACCTTGTTGGGATGGATAGAACGGCGGTTGTGTCGCAGGCAAGTGCGATACGGCGCCGGTGGACCGCGTCGTTGAAACCACCTTAGGACCCAATCAGGTCATATTCAGCCCTGATTTCTCGATAGCATGGCGATATGGCATTTCCCGCAACACGCATGCTCGCGGTCCTCGACCTGCTGCAGACGCACGGCCGCATGAGCGGCTCGGAACTCGCGCAGCGGATTGGCGTGGACGTGCGCACGCTGCGGCGCTACATCGTGATGCTCGAAGAACTCGGCATTCCGATCACAACGGAGCGCGGACGCCACGGCGCCTACCTGCTGGTCGCCGGATTCAAGCTGCCGCCGATGATGTTCACCAACGACGAAGCGGTGGCGTTGTCGGTCGGCATGGTCGCGGCACGCGGACTCGGTCTCGCCGATGCTGCACCCGCCGTCGAGAGCGCGCAGGCCAAGCTCGCGCGCGTGATGCCAGACACGTTGAAGCGGCATGTACGCGCGATTGCCGACACGGTGAAGATCGACCTGCGCCACAACGTCAACGCACCGGAAAGCAACGCCGCGCTGATCACCCTGACGACCGCGGCCCAGTCACAGCAGCGTGTGCACCTGCACTATTCGGCGCAGGGCGTGCATACCGAACGCGACTTCGACCCCTACGGCCTCGCCTACTACATGGGGGCCTGGTACGCGCTCGGCCACTGCCACCTGCGCAACGATCTGCGTTCGTTCCGCCTCGATCGCGTGCGCGATGTCGTTTCGCTCGAACCGCATTTCGACCGTCCGCAGGATTTCGACGCGCTCGACCAGCTGATGCGCAGCATCGCGAGCGTGCCGCGCGCGAACTCGATCGAGGTCCTGTTGCATACGGATCTGAAGAGCGCGAGGAATGCTTTTTCGCTCGCGTTCGGCATGATCGAACCGACCGATGGTGGCGTGCTACTGCGTACCAGTGCCGACA
Source organism: Dokdonella sp. (assembly GCA_039919785.1). GTDB lineage: Bacteria > Pseudomonadota > Gammaproteobacteria > Xanthomonadales > Rhodanobacteraceae > Dokdonella_A. The sequence continues at coordinate 6,471 of JBDSFA010000017.1, forward strand.
GCCTTTCCTGGTTTGCGCGCCAGCTCGCAGCACTTCCGTTCGATTTCGAGATCCGCAAGCCCGACGCATTGCGCGACGAGCTGAGACGGCGAGCGGACAAGTTGCACACGCTCGCTGGTTGAATCGCACGCTGCCGCGACGCCGCAATCAAACGGGGCATTGAGCGTGAGCACCTTGGTGAAAAACGCCACTGGAGTGTCGCGCCAGATCGCGCGCAGGCGCAGAAGCGCCAGCGTCGACTCGTGTAGCTCAACCGAATGCCGATCCCACCCACGCGTCCGGGTCGCCAGCAGCGGCAGACTTGCAGGAACCGATCTGTCGTCTGTGCGATAGCGCACAGAGCGGAGCCGAAGGATGTTGAGAATGGGCTGTCCTCGACTTTCGTTCGTCGTTTCTTGCGAATTCAGCGCAAGGCGCACGAACGTCCTATACTCACGCGCGCGACGACCCTATGCGACGATCTTTGTTGCCGCGAGGGCGCGTGCGCATTCGTTTGAGATACCCATGCCTCAGTCTGGCAATCCACTGACCAACCGGCTGCTTGCGGCGCTACCCAAGGCCGAGTGGGCGCGTTGGCTGCCTTATCTGGAACCGGTCGAATTGCCTCTTGGCCGCGTGCTGTACGAATCCGGCAGCAAATTGGCCTATGTCTATTTCCCGACGACCGCGATCGTCTCGCTGCTGTACGTGATGGAAAATGGCTCCTCGGCCGAAATTGCGGTCGTCGGCTTCGAGGGCATCGTCGGCATTTCGCTGTTCATGGGTGGCGAATCCACGTCGAGCCGTGCGGTCGTGCAGAGTGCCGGCAGTGGATTTCGGCTGAAGGCGAACGTGATGATGCTGGAGTTCAACCGAGCCGGCCCTGCACTGCATTTGCTGCTGCGCTATACCCAGGCTCTCATCACCCAGATGGCACAGACCGCCGTCTGCAATCGCCATCATTCGCTCGACCAGCAGCTTTGCCGCTGGCTGCTGTTGAGCCTGGATCGCCTGCCCGGCAATGAATTGGTCATGACGCAGGAACTCATCGCCAACATGCTGGGCGTGCGCCGCGAGGGCGTCACGGAGTCCGCAGGACGCTTGCACAAGGCCGGGTTGATCGAGTATCAGCGCGGCCGCATCAAGGTGCTTGATCGTGCAGAGTTGGAGAATCGCACCTGCGAGTGTTACGCGGTGGTCAAGAATGAATACGACCGCCTGCTTCCAGCAACAAAGGCGACCTGAGCGTTCTGTGCTCGCTCGTCTTCTGCGCGCCAAGCAACGCGTCATGCAAGGCAAGAAGACGGGCATGACCAGCGGGCGCAACCGCGACATGCCATTTTTCGCGATCCAGCTGCCGACACTCGAACCACAATCGGGTTGCCAGCAGGCCTGCGGCCCGACGTGCGGCGCGCACCGAGTCGAAAACGCGCAGCGACTTCGTGGCGAACCGCGGCGCGCGCAGAACGTGGACCGCCCGCTCCATGTCAACGTCGGTGTGCGACATCGACAGCGCATGCAAGTCATCGCGTGACGAGACCGAAGTACGGCGTCGAAACTCAAGCATGCTTTCGGCGGACACTCCAGCGCTGCTGCGTATCGAGGGAGAAACGGCTGAACCGCTGATCAGCCGTTGTCGCGCCTCGCGACGACGAAGCCTCAGATCCTGCCGAGCAGCACCAGGACCAGCACGATGACCAGCACCAGCCCCAGCCCACCGCTCGGACGATAGCCCCAGGAGCGGCTGTAGCCCCAGTTGGGCAAAGCACCCACGAGCATGAGCACGACAAGGATCAGCAGAATGGTTCCAAGCGACATGGGTGTACTCCTGTGACGAACTGGATCGGTCGGCCCGCGACGCGTGCGTGATTTGCTTCGCGCCGCCTGGATGACCGAAAGATTCGGGCGCGTCGAAATCGCGCCCGAGTGGAGGAAATATACCTTGTGTCGGGGCAAGTCTGTGCGCTGACGTACATAAACGTCTGATTCGCACTCCGCTGACTCTGCGGCACAACGAAGCCCTCCCGGCGTTTCATTCGCAATGCGATACGCAAATCGCCCGCCTCAAGGCAAACACAGTGACCTCGTCCTGGCCTGAGCGTTAACCACCCACTTCATGGCGCCGATGCGTTGCTATGTGTGATACCGCACCGTCAACGTTCGATATTCATGCGCATTCTCTCGCCACGGACAATGTGCCGTCCTCGACCGACAGGTATCGAACTCGCACCAGCGAGATCATGCGTACAGCGCGCCCACGCCGAGTTCGACCGCCGACAGATCAAGGCGACAACGGACTTCTACAACAAGGATGGACCATGCGCAATTTCATTTTCGCGATATCAATATTGCTGTTTGCGGCCATCACGGCACATGCCAAGGTCCGCGTAGAGAACGCACTACCTGGCGTCAACATCCACTTCAACACGCCGACCTGTCCGCAACGGATCGAGCTGCCGGGCTATGCCGACTGCTACGACGACCCTTTGGCAACCTTGTGAAATTCCCGACCGCCAACGGCCTGCTTGGATGTCTTTCCAGGGCTCAGCGGCAACCCCTGCTTGCCCAGTGCGAGCAGGTCGATCTCGCGGAATCCACCGTACTGTGCGACCAGGGCGAGCGCGTCCGCCACGTCTATTTTCCGATCGACAGCTTCATTTCGCTGATCACCCTGATCGACGCCGGCTCTGCGTTCGAGACGGGTTTGGTGGGTTCGGAAGGCATGCAAGGGATATCGCTCGCGCTGGGCGTCGCCATCGCACCTCAACGTGCCATGGTGCAGGGTGCGGGATCGGCATTGCGCATGCCGGCAGCCGCGTTTCGCAGCGAGCTGGCACGAAATCCGTCGTTGCGCGGCGTACTCGATCGCTACGTGCACGTGCTCATGTGCGAATTGGCGCAAACCGGCGCCTGCACGCGGTTTCACCACATAGACGCACGCCTTGCTCGCTGGCTGCTGATGTCGCACGATCGCGCACGTGGTGACGAAATCCATCTCACACACGAATTCCTTGCCTACATGCTCGGCGTGCGCCGTGTCGGCATCACCACCGCCGCGAGCCAGTTGAGGGCAAGGAATCTGATCAGCTACACGCGCGGCATGATCACGATTCGCGATCGGGCCGGTCTGGAAGCGGCTTCCTGTTCGTGCTATCGCGTGGGCCGCGACACCTACGCGCGCTTGCTCGGCGGTTGAACCCAGCGCGGCGCGACTGTGTGGGTCATCGTACAGACGCCGATTCCACGACGGCGCATGGTGCATCGAGGCTGACGAGTACTTTGCGAAAGCCTATTCGCGCGCAGAGTTTGCCGCGCAACCTGGTGCTCTGCTTTTCAGGGGATGATTCGTGCAAAAGCAATGGGTTTCCTGTTCCGCATCGTTGCCTCACGACGGCGACTCCATCCACTTTCAACTCTGCGATCGCGACGTCCCGATGGACGGTACCTACACGAGCGGAGTCTTCCATTCACGCTGGAGCGATTACGACGTCGGACGGGTACGCTTGTGGAGCGCGCTGAACATCGATGCGATCGTCGCCGCGGCGGCGCGTACGATCCAGGCGATCTCCGCCGAGCTCGTGCCGCAGCCCTTGAACCTCTAGAAAGAAACGCCGTGGACGGGTGCACTCCACCCGTCATGAAGCGCCGGCCACGGGGAACGTCGCATCGTCCCGGATGTGTCGTGAGCGTCGGTCTGCTACGGATTACCTGCGGCCGGGTTTAGAACCGACGAACACAACAGCCAAATTGCGCCGACGCCCTGTCGGAGGGCGTCCAGATTGCCATGCGTTGCATTCTTCTCGCACGGCTCTGTCGCATGGGAGGGCTGGCTGCGCTTCACGCAGCCCGCCGCCCGCCGCCAGCATCTATTTGCGTTCAGCCGCACTTGCATCGCGTATCGCAAGGAATTCCGAATCCTTCGCCCAATCCGGCCAACGCGTGGAGTTGGCGAGGTCGGCGCCAACCTTGTAGAGCAGCGGCAGGTCGTGCGCCATGCCGGCGAAGGTCCAGCTTGCCTGCCATTCGTCGCCGGGTTGGTGATAGCGTTTCGCGGTGTAGTCCTTGCCGGCCACTGCGCCCGCCGCAGCGCCACCATCGACGAGATCTTCGCCGGATCCGAACGAGACCGATGGAACGCCGACCTTCGCAAATGGGAAATGATCGGAGCGGAAGAAGTACCCGGCCTCTGGATGCGAATCCGGCGAGTAGCCAAGTCCCATCGATTTCGCAGCCTCGATCATTGCATCGAGCAGATCCGATTTTGCGCTGCCGGAGGTGGTGAAATCGCGCGATGGTCCCGTGGGATGGAGCGCGTCCATATTGATATCCGCGACCGTCTTCGCCAAGGGATAAAGCGGTTTTGATGCGTAGTAGGCCGAACCAAGCAGGCCTTTCTCTTCGGCGGTCACGTTGAGGAAGATCACGGAACGCTCGGGTTTGGGCGCTTGCGCGAACGCGCGACCGAGTTCGATCAGAGCCGCGGTGCCGGTGCCGTTGTCGACCGCGCCGTTGTAGATGCGGTCACCCTTCGCATCGGGTTCGCCGACACCCAGATGATCCCAATGCGCGCTGTAGATGACGGTTTCGTCCGGACGCTTGCTGCCTTCGATGCGGCCGACAACATTTTGTGAATTGATCACCTTCGCATCGACGCTGTAGTCGGCCGAAAACGTTGTGTCCTTGAGCTCGACCGGCTTGAATTGGCGCGTCTGCGCCTGCTTCTTGAGCGCATCGAAATCGAGACCGGCGCGCTTGAACAGGTCGACGGCGAAATCGCGCTGCACCCAGCCTTCGACCTGTGGATGCGCCGAGGCCGGATGGTCGCGCACGATGTCGAACATCGTGTTGGTGTTCGAATTCTTCACCGTATTCCAGCCGTACGACGCAGGGTCGGTCTCGTGCACGATCAGCAGACCACGCGCGCCGCGTCGTGCTGCCTCTTCGAACTTGTAGGTCCAGCGTCCGTAATACGTCATCGCCTTGCCGCCGAAGTCGCCCTTGCCGGTTTCGAAGTCGGGGTCGTTGATGAGCACGATCGCAATCTTGCCGTGCAGATCGATGCCCTTGAAATCGTCCCAGGTGCGCTCCGGCGCACTCACGCCATAGCCGATGAACACCACCGGCGCATCCTTGATTGCAACCGTCTTGGAGCCATCCATCGCTGCGCGCAACGAGATCTCACTGCCTTGGGTCAAGGTCTGTGCTTTGCCTTCGACGGTGACGGATGCCTTCGGCATGCCGACGATTTGCGCACGCAACAGTGGCACCGCTTGCGTCCATGTGCGCTTGCCATCCTTGAGATCGCCGCCCGGCTGCAGGCCGGCCTGCTTCATCTGGCCGATCACGTAGGCGACGGTCTTGGTCTCGCCTTCCGTGGCCGGCCCGCGGCCTTGGAACGCATCCGACGACAGCATCTTCACTTCATCGGAAAGGCGCTTCGGATCGAAGCTCGGTGCGCCCGCGCAGAACGCCGCGGACGAAATGGAAAGGGTGGCAAGTGACATCAGCAATCGCTGCACGGGTCGTATCTCCAGACGGTTATCCAGCCGATCCTAGTCACTAAAAACACCAGGGTCCAGTCGACAAACGTCATGGGACTGCGGCCGTACACGCTTTCGCGTACGATGGCACGTGCTACTCGTCAGCTACGCGCGACTCTTCTATTTTTGTGTCGCCGCCTCGCTCCCTTTTCGCGACATCATTCCACTGCTGCGGGATGACGCACCACGGGAGTGCCCATGCCGGGCTACACGACCCGCCAGATGGTCATCCGTTTCGGCGAACACGATTACCGCATTCGCGCACTCAGTGACCTGCAGCAATTCGCCGATCCAGATCACCACGCCGAACGCATCGGCATTTCCTCCGCGCAATGGGGATTGTTCGGTCAGGTGTGGCCAGCCGGACGGGTGCTCGCGCAAGCGATGAGCCATCATGAGATCGCCGGCAAACGCATTCTCGAAATCGGGTGCGGGCTCGGTCTCGCCAGTCTCGTTCTGCAATACCGCGGCGCGAATGTCATCGCCAGCGACTACCATCCGCTGGCCGAACCGTTCCTTGCCTACAACAGCGCGCTGAACGATCTGCCCGCCGTCGTCTACCGCGAGCTGCAATGGGCGGTGCCGAACCCGGAGCTTGGACGCTTCGATCTGATCATCGGCAGCGATATCCTGTACGAACGCGACCATTCGAACCTGCTCGCCGCACTCGTGCTGCGGCATGCAAATCCGGATGCGGAAATCCTGATCACGGATCCCGGTCGCGGCAATAGTGCGCCGTTCACGCGTGCGCTCGCCGCGCAAGGCTACGACGTGATCGAGCAACGCAGTGCAATGGGCGACGCGGACACGCCGCCATTCCGCGGACGCTTGCTCAGCTATCGTCGATCAGCGCTGACGCAGCGAGCGCCTGCATCGGCGTGATTGCAGGTGCAGCTCGCGCAGCGCGTCGTGCAGTTTGCGTTAGTGCTCATCCGCATGGAGCGCGTGCCACGCAGCCAACTGGATTTCGTACTTCGCCAACGCGGCCTCGTGGATATCGAACACGCAATTGACGCAACCCTCACCGCAACAGTCCGCCGCATCGGGTTCCGGCGGACGTGCAGGTCGCGGGTTGAGGGGGTCAGCCAAGCGCGTTCTCTCATTTCTGCTGCAATTGCGTGCGCGCCCAGCGCACGATTTGGTCTGCGCTGATCGCGCCGGACTGTCGCGCGATCTCGCGACCGCCAGCAAACAGAATCATCGTCGGAATGCTGCGGATCGCAAAGCGCGCGCCCAATGCAGACTCTGCTTCAGTATCGACCTTGGCCAGGCGTATCCCGGGTTCGAGTGCCTTCGCTGCAGCCTCGAACGCCGGCGCCATGCTCACACAGGGACCGCACCATGGCGCCCAGAAATCGACCAGCAAGGGCAACTCGCTGCGCAGTGCGTGCTTGTCAAAATCGGTAGCTGTCAACGCGATGGATCGTCCGGTGAAGAGCGGTTGATGACAACGGCCGCACTTGGGCGACTCATCAAGCCGCGCAGCGGCGGCGCGGTTCATTGCAGCGCAATGCGGGCAGGGAATCAGGATCGGCGTGGTGTTCATGGCGGCTCTCCGTCGTACCTCCTGCATGTATGGCCACCGCACCGCCAACGCAAGATGGAACTGGACCGGCGTTGAACGCCAGTCCCCGAGCACGAGATGGATTGACGCGCTACGCATCGCGCACAAGTACTGGTAACGTCACTGCTCCTTCCAAAGCGGACACGACCATGCGGATCACCTTCCACGGCGCAGCCGGCGGCGAAGTCACCGGTTCCAGTCATCTGCTCGAAGCGGCGGGCAAGCGCATCCTGCTCGACTGCGGCATGATCCAGGGCAGCCGCGAGGCCGAAGCGCGCAATCTCGAGCC
>JBDSFA010000425.1:0-6426 GCA_039919785.1 Dokdonella sp.
AGCCGCGATGCTCTGGGACACCGGACAAGAGCATCGCGGCTGAAGCCGCTCCCACCGACAGTTGCTCCCGCCACAAACTCGGCTCCTGCAGGCATTGCCTATTTTGGGGCCAACCGGATCGCGCCATCGATGCGGATCGTCTCGCCATTGAGATAGCGGTTCTGCAGGATGAAGGCGACGGTATCGGCATATTCCTCTGGTTTGCCCAGACGCGACGGATAGGGCACCTGTGCGCACAGCGACTGATACACCGCCTCGGGCATGCCGTCGACCATCGGGGTATGGAACACGCCAGGTGCAATCGTCATCACGCGCACGCCGATGCGCGCAAATTCGCGTGCCATCGGCAGTGTCATCGCGATGACACCGCCTTTCGAGGCCGAGTAGGCCGCTTGCCCGATCTGGCCCTCGTAGGCCGCGATCGATGCGGTGTTGACGATCACGCCGCGCTCACCGTCTTCACCAGGTACGTTGTGCTGCATCAGGTCGGCCGCCGCCTTGGCGACGTTGAAGCTGCCGATCAGGTTGACCGTGACCGTGTTCGCGAATGTCTTCAGCGGCATCGGCCCTTCCTTGCCGAGCACGCGGCCGGCACCGAGGATGCCGGCGCAGCTGACCACGACATTGAGACCGCCGAGCTTGGCTTGCGCGTCTTTGAGCGTTGCGGCGATGCCGTCCTCGTTGGTGACATCGGCGCGGAAGTAGCTCGCTGCGTTGCCGAGTTCGCTCGCCGCCGTATTGCCTTTTTCGTCATTGACATCGAGCAGCGCGACCCTTGCGCCCTGGGCGACGAGATGCTGCGCGACCGCGAAGCCGAGTCCGGAGGCGCCGCCGGTGACAACGGCCTTGACCTGATCGAGTTGCATGGAAATTCCCGCGATGTAGGTGGGCGCGGATTCTAGCAGCCCATGCTGCGTGCGCGGCTCCTGAGCGCGTGAACCCTTCGATCGTCCAGCGCGGGCGTATCGAAGGATCAAGCCAATGGCAAAGCCGAGCGCGCCGCGGATGAGTCAGAGCACTGACGCGATCTGATGATCGCAGGGCGTTCCAGCCACATCGCAGGGAAAGATTGGCGCCAGATCACAGTGCTTGACACCGAACCCGCGTGCCAGCGCGCCGAGTGCTTTTCGCGCGGCGCTTCCTTGCGCGCGCCAGTCGGCGCGCAATCACGGCGTCGCAGGGCCATCGGCCATCGCCAGCGTCGGCTCGGCTCCGAATGCGTCACGCACAAACGTCACGCTCGCGACGCCGCGCATGCACGCGCGATGAGCGGTGTGGATCAAACGTTCGCGTTCATTGTAGACGCGCGAGAAATTGTTCGAGGCGAGCACGCTGCCGACCGCACGCTGGCTCGGCATGTGTTCGTCGTGGCAATCCACGATCAGGCTCGCTTGGCTGCACCGTGACCGAAGCCAGGGATTTGCGAGGAATGTTGTCGGCGGCCGCAGCATGGGCGGCGGCGAGAACCAGAGCAGAAAGAAACAGGGATGCGATGTTCATGGCAGGCTCCTCGGTTGGTTGGCCGATTCGAATCGGCGAGTGCAGGTTCGCGCCGGGGACCGAACCAAGCTGGAGGTTTCTCTGCGAAAAAGCGTTGGAAACTGCGCGGCAATCCTCAAGGAACGCTGGTTTTGTGATTTTCTGATCAAGGGTGCTGGCGTATGGTATTGATTGTATTGGCGTAAACGCATCGATAAAAGCCGGCGGAGCGATATGCGGGATATGGCCATGGAAACCGCTGCCGCACGCTGGATGGCATTCGACGTGGTCACGATCGATGTGACCGGTCACCGTTTGTTCGTGAACGAAAAGGACATCGCGCTTGAACCCAAGGCGTTCGCGGTGTTGCTGCTGCTGGCACGCGAGCCGGGTCGCGTCTTCAGTCGTGATGAAATCCTCGACACGGTGTGGGGACACCGGCATGTCACGACAGGTGTGCTCAGTCGTGTCGTCACCTTGTTGCGTCACGCGCTCGACGATAATGCGGGCGAGAGCCGCTACCTCAGCACCGTGCATGGCATCGGTTATCGGTTCGATGCGCAGGTGCGAACGGCGGCGTCGCGCGGAGAGCTTGCCGCCGACAAGGTAGCCGCTGCGGTCGGACGCGTTGAAATGGCGCCGCCGGAGCTCACGACGCCATCCGCTGCCACGGCCGAACCCGTATCCGTCTCCCCGCTGCTCGACCCGCACAAGCGCGCGCGATCATCGCGTCACGGGTTCATGTTGCCGCTTCTGCTGATCGCGGCGCTGCTGCTCTTCGCAGGTTACTGGCACATTCAGCACAACCGGACGATGGATTCGAAGTCCCCGACGCTCGTCGTGCTGCCCTTGCATACGGTAGGTATGGCGCAGGACGAAAACACACTCGCGGAAGGACTGAGCGAGGAGTTGATCACTCGACTCTCGCACGTCGATGGCCTGCATTTGATCTCGATCACGTCCGCTGCGCTCGCGCAGTCGGGTAAGTTCGATTTGTCGCAACTTGCTGACAAACTGAAAGTTACGCATGCGCTTGAAGGCAGCGTGCGCGAGGACGGCGATCAGTTGCGCATCAACTTGCGCCTGATCGAGGTCCCCGAAGGCAAAACACTTTGGGCGCAGGACTACGATCGAAGTATCGCTCACGTCTTCGCCCTCGAAAGCGATATCGCCCAAGCAGTCTCGGGGGCGCTGGCTTTGCGCCTCGGGCTCGCCGCCCCCGCCACCGCCACCGCCACCGCAGGCGACAACGACCCGGAATTGTTCCGCGAATACTTGGCCGCGCGGCGTGCGCACCGCAATGAGGATTTGATAAAAAGCGCCGCGTTGCTGCGCGCTGTCATTGCAAAAGCGCCGGACTATGCGCGTGCGCATGCGCTGCTCGCACGAATTCTCGTCACCAGCCTGCGTCCTACACTGTCACCCCCCGTCGACATCGACGCGGGCAGGCGCGAGGCGACACGGGCGCTCGAGCTCGATCCCAATCTCGCGGAGGCGCAGACGGCACTGGCGATCATTGCCTGTCGCGCCGCCGACTGGGCACACTGCGTGGAATTGTTCAAACACGCGTTGACACTCGATCCGACCGATTCCGATTGCCGCAGTCTCTACGCGTATTGGCTCGCAGGAATGGGATATCTCAAGGAAGCGCTGGACCAAGCTGAAATTGGTTGGGCCTCCGATCCGCTGAACCTCAACAGCAATTTCGTGCGCGGGCGTGTGCTTGATACGCTTGGACGCCATGACGACGCGAAGCCGTTTTTCGGACTTGCGTCTTCATCGACGCCAAGAAGATTTTATGCCATGTGGTTCAACGCAGTCTGGCGCCATGATTACGCAGCCGCGCGCGAGTTCGCGGGCGCGCTGCCCGAGCGCGAGGGCTTCCGCGAATCCTCCATCGCGGTAACCGAAGCCTTGGTCGATCCGTCGCGCTTGCCGCAGACCATTCCGTTGATCGACGCGTCCGAGCGCAACAGTGGGCGTCCGAACTCCACCCGGCTCATGCTGCCGAACCCGGATTTCTCCACAGTGGTCCCGGCGCTCGAAAGCGAGCTGCGCAACGGTCTATCGAGCGGCTACCTGTTGCTGTGGATGCCGGAATACTCCGCGTTACGCCGCGACCCGGCCTTTCAGGATTTCCTCAAGCGCAACCACATCATCGACTACTGGCGCGCGCACGGCTGGCCGTCACGATGCAAAGCCGATGGCGATGGTGCGACCTGCATGTAGGCGGGAAAAAGTCCCCGCGCATCATTGCGTGCGATGTGCATCACGCGCCACACGGCCTACTCCGTGCGAGCGATTCCTCAACCAAGGAAGCCGAGATTGCTGGTTGGGAAATTTTTGTGGTAGGGAAAGATCGTCGCGAGGTCGCAGTCATTGACGCCAAACCAGCGCGCCAGCGTTGCCGAGTACTGGTCGCACGATGTCGCCGGGATCATCTGGCCGCGTTGCAGACAGTCGACGCCGTCGAGTGTCTGGTCGGGGAAGATTCCGCCGCTGGTCGCTGGCGTGCCGTAGAGTTTACGTCCCTGCACGGCGCCACCGAGCACGAACTGGTTGCCACCCCACGCGTGGTCGGTGCCATCGCCATCGGTGTTCAACGTGCGCGAAAATTCCGACATCGTGAAGGACGTCACGTTGTCCTGCACGCCAAGTTCTTCGGTCGCCTTGTAAAACGCCCCCAGTGCTTTGGAAATCGTGTCGAACAACACCGGTTGGTCGGTCAGCATGTCGTCGTGGGTATCGAAACCGCCGAGCGAGACGAAGAAAATCTGCCGCTGCGCTTTCAGCGTCGAGCGTATGGAAATCATCTGCGCAATCATCTTCAGTGAATCGGCGAGCGAATTGTCGGACGGAAATTGCGTCGTCAACACAGGCGCATGCGCAAGCGCATCGGTCATCGTGCTGTAGTAGTCGAGAGCGTTGTTGAACGTCGCCGCATACGTGCGTGTCAGCGGGTCGGCATAGGCGTGTTCGAACAGGTCGTGCAGCGCTGCGCTTTGTGGCGCATTCTGCGCGCCGTTGTAACCGCGCAGCACGGTGGGGCCTGAACTGCTCACGGCATACGGCTGGACGCTGGCGCCGGCCTGATAGCGGTTTTGCCCCGATAGCGATATGGAAATCGGCACAGTCGCGCCGGCATTCAATACGTGCAGACAATCGGCGATGAGACCGCCCCAACCGACGCTGCCATTCGCGGTCGGTTGACCATATTGCCACTGGCCTTGCTGGTCCGCGTGCGAGAACAACTGCGGCGGCAGCGGGTGCGTGCCACTCAGATACTGCGTCTTGTTGGTCGGTTGCAGCAGAGTGCCCGCATTCACGACGAACGCGGCGTGTCCCTGGCCGAACAGGTCGGCAAGATCCGGCACGCTCGGGTGCAAACCGTAACTATGTCCCGCACCCGCACCGAGCACGTCGATCGGCAGCAACTGGTCGCGCGCAATTGCCATCGCACCCCGCGACGCGGAGTACACGCCATAGCGCCGCATGTCGCTCGGTACCAGCAGATTGAAGGAATCGTTGCCGCCGGCGAGGAATATGCAGACCAGCGCCTTGTAGTCATTGACCGGTGGATAGGCGGGACAAGCGAGACTCGCCCCGACGGCGCTGTTGATCAGGCGCATCTGTGCGAACAGCGCGTTGCCCGATGCGGCTGCGAGCGTCGCGCAGGCAGCGTTGCGGAGGAAGTCGCGGCGATTGCGGGAATATGAAGTCGTCATGGCGCTTCTCACTTCTGGATCGCGAATTCGGGGGAGGCGAGCAACACCTGCAGCGCTGCGGTCACGCGGCCATAGGCGTCGCTGGAAGGCAGCGCTGCGACCATCGTCGTCAACGTCGACCGCATGTGCGGGCTCATCGCGCCGGCCATCAAGTCATGATTTAGCTGACCGACCAGCGTTGCAGGGTCGGCGGCGTGCGCCTGCAATCCGCGCAGATCGGGCGCGATCGTTTCGCTCGTGTTCGCGGGATTTCCGAGGTAGGCCATAGCGCGTGTGCGCAGGTCGTTGGCGACGGTGAAAGCCGAACTCTCGTTGGTGATCTGGAACTCAGGTCCGTACAGGCCTGCTGCTCCGAGTTCGCCGGGCGGGAGGTAATCGGGCAAATAGAAGTTGAATACCGATGGCGCCCCCAGCGGAATCTGAAGATATGCCTGAAAGTTGCCCGGCGTGAACGAATACAGCCCATTCGCCGCCGCTGCGTTGTAATAGCGATACAGCGCAGTCAGCTTCAGCAGCGGCTCGCGTGCCTTGCCGAACACGTTCGGGGCGGGCGGCGCGGCGGCATTGCTGCGCGCTTCCGCATCGAGCAATACCGCCTTGACGACCGCGCCGAGATCGCCGTAAACGCCATGGCCATTGTCCGCGAACACGTGCGCAACGCGGGCGATGTACGCGGGCGAGGGATTGCTCGTGGTGAAACGCTGGATCAGCTGACGCGAGATGAACGGCGCAACGTTCGGGTGATGCGCGATGATCGCAACTCCCTGGGCGAGATCGCTCTCGCAGCCGTTGTGCGAGGGCAGCACATGGGCATCGCCCATATCCGCGTTGTAGTTGCCGGTGTCGCTGAGCAGGGTCTTGGTATCGGCTTCGTCGTGGTAGTTGTCGTAGCAGATCATTGGCTGGTAGTCCGCCACCGTCCAGTGCCTGCGCGTTGGGTCGCTGTTGAAGCCGCTCGTATAGCTCCAGCCGGTGAAAACTTGTGCATAGGCGCTGACGGTTGCTTGCGGATACGTCGGTATCGGCAGGCAATCAGGATCGTGCAGAGGATCGCATCCGGCGGGGTAGATTGGCGAGAAATCCGGATTGCGCAGTACGAGACCAATCGAGAACAGCTGCATCACTTCGCGCGCGTAGTTTTCGTCGGGCAGGGTGCCGAGCCCCGCATCGGGCGCCTTGTTGCGGCGATAGGTCAGCATCTTGCCCATCGCCGGCGTGCGCG
>JBDSFA010000086.1:0-11480 GCA_039919785.1 Dokdonella sp.
CAGCCGTCCGCCGTTCCGACGCTGGTTTGTCGGCGGCGAAACCAACCTCTGCTACAACGCGGTCGATCGGCACCTGGAGGCGCGCAGCGACCAGCTCGCGCTCGCGGCGATTTCGACCGAAACCGGCGAGCGGCTGCACTACACCTCTGGCCAGCTGTATCGCGAGGTGAACGATTTTGCCGCGGTGTTGGTCAGCCTCGGCGTCGGTCGCGGCGATCGCGTCGTGATCTACATGCCAAACATGGCCGAAGCGGTGTTCGCGGTGCTTGCTTGCGCACGCCTTGGCGCAATCCATTCGGTCGTGTTTGGCGGGTTTGCTGCGCACAATCTGGCGCTACGCATCGACGACGCGCGCGCCAGCCTGCTGATCTGCGCCGATGCCGGCATGCGTGCGGGCAAGGTAATCCGCTACAAGCCTCTCGTCGACGAGGCGATCACCCTTGCACGGTTCCCGCCGGCGCACGTGTTGATCGTTTCGCGCGAACTGGATGCCGACCTGCAGCGCGTCGACGGCCGCGATCTCGACTACGCCACGCTGAAGGCGCGCCATGCGGGCACCGACGTGCCGGTCGTCTGGCTGGAGTCGAACGAGCCAAGCTACATCCTGTACACCTCGGGCACCACCGGCAAACCCAAGGGCGTGCAGCGCGATGTCGGTGGTCACGCCGTCGCGCTCGCATTGTCGATGCGCACGGTGTTCGACGTCGGGCCCGGGCAGGTGATGTTCTCGACCTCCGATGTCGGTTGGGCGGTCGGTCACAGTTACAACATCTACGGTCCGCTCATCGTCGGCGCGACCACGCTGCTTTACGAAGGCTTGCCGACACATCCCGACGCCGGCATCTGGTGGCAGCTGTGCGCCGAGTACGGCGTGCGCTCGATGTTCTCTTCACCGACCGCTATCCGCGTGTTGAAGAAGCAGGATCCGGCATGGCTGTCGAAATATCCATTGCCGCAATTGCGCTGGCTGTTCCTTGCCGGCGAGCCGCTCGATGAACCGACGGCACACTGGATTTCCGATGGTCTGGGCAAGCCCGTGATCGACAACTACTGGCAGACCGAAACGGGTTGGCCGGTGCTGTGCCTGCAGCCCGGTCTTGATCTCAAACCGGTGAAATGGGGCTCGCCGGGCCTGCCGAATTTCGGCTTTCGTCTGCGTGTGATCAACGAAGTGACCGGCAACGACGCTGCGCCGAACGAGAAAGGCGTACTGGTCGTGCAGCCGCCACTACCGCCGGGCTGCCTGACCACGATATGGGGCAATGATGAGCGTTTCCTGCACAGTTATTTTTCACACTTCAAGGAATTGCTGTACAGCTCGCTCGATTGGGCGATTCGCGATGAGGATGGCTATACCTTGATCCTCGGCCGCACCGACGACGTGATCAACGTGGCCGGGCATCGTCTCGGCACGCGCGAAATCGAAGAGGCGATCGCCACCCATTCCGCCGTTGCCGAGGCTGCGGTGATCGGCGCGCATGACGAATTGAAGGGCCAGGTGCCGGTGGCTTTCGTCACGCTGAAGACGATCGCCGATGCGGAGGCGCGACGCACCACAGCGGCAGCGTTGCAGCAACGGGTGGTCGAACAGCTCGGCAGCGTGGCGCGACCGTCCCGCGTCTTCATCGTCAACATGCTGCCGAAGACGCGTTCGGGCAAGTTGCTGCGTCGCTCGATTCAGGCGCTGGCCGAATCGCGAGACGCCGGCGACCTGTCGACGCTCGACGATCCGAACGCGCTGGAGGAAATCCGCGCCGCACTCGCTCGCGGACCCGAGTGGGGCAGCTGAGTCGAGGGCGATCGTCGGCGCGCGCAAACCGGGGCGCAGCGGAAACAGACGTCAGACGATCGCGTCTGAGCGGGTCAGCAGCTGCCCCATCCGGGACTTCAAAGCCAGCGGCTTGTGCAGCAGGTGACAGCCAGCTGCAGCGGCCGCGCGGCGCACGTCCTCGCTGTGGTCGGCGGTCACGACGATGCACGACAGCGTCGCGATCGCTTCGCCGAGTTGCGCGCGCAGGTTGAGACCGGTGGCGCCGCCGTCGGGGTGGTCGTCGAGCACGGGCAGATGCGGGCGCGCGCGGTGACACAGCCGGCGTGCGGTATCAGAGTCGGCCGCGGCTTGCACGACGAAGCCCCAGCCGCTCAACAGCGCCTGCATCGCGGTGAGCACCGCCGCGTCGTTGTCGACGACGAGGACGCGGCGCGCCGGCGCGGCGATGATGTCGATCGGTTGGATGGTCTCGGCGATTACCGGATCGGTGAGCGGCATGTCGATGGCGAGCGCCGTGATTGCCGCGCTGCCAGGCTTCAAGCTGGTTGCGGATGCGCTGCACGCGATCCCGAACCCGCTGGTCAACGAGACCATCAGAGTGACCGTGCTGGCCGGCATCACCGGCTCCGCATCCGGTGGCATGAGCATCGTGCTGGCTGCGATGGCCGACACTTTCATTGCGAATGCGCAATCAGCCGGCATCCCGATGGAGGTGTTGCATCGCGTCGCCGCGAGGGCGTCCGGCGGCATGGATACGCTGCCGCACAATGGTGCGGTGATCACCTTGCTTGCAGTGACCGGACTCACGCATCGACAGTCCTATCGCGACATCTTCGCGATCACCCTGATCAAGACCCTCGCCGTGTTCGTGGTGATTTCGTTGTACTACCTGACCGGGGTAGTTTAGGTGACGGTCTTGCCCTGCCCGCGGGATCAGTCGGCAGTCACCGAGTGCGCGGCATACGCCGACGAGTCGATCAGCGCACGGATGGCGTCTGCACTCATCGGTCGTCCGAGCAGATAGCCCTGGCCCTCGGTGCAGCCTGCCGCGCAGAGCCAGTCGAGCTGACCTTGCGTTTCGATGCCCTCCGCGGCGGTCTTGATACCGAGGTCGCGCGCGAGTGAGATCACGGCGCGAATGATCGCGGTCGCATCCGAATTGAGACCGATGTCGGCGACAAAGGATTGGTCGATCTTGATGGTGTCGAACGGAAACGAACGCAGCGAGCGCAGTGAGGAATAGCCGGTACCGAAATCGTCGAGCGATATGCGCATGCCGAAATCGCGCAATGCGTACAACGCGATGCGCGTGGCGGCATCGTCGGCGAGCAAGGCGCTTTCGGTTACTTCCAGATCGAGCCGCTCGGGCGCCAGGCCGTTCTGCTCCAGGATAGTGATGGTGTCGCGAACCAGATCCTCCTGCGCCAGTTGCAGCGGCGACAGATTGACGGCAATTCGGATCTCGCGCGGCCAGCTGGCGGCGACACGGCTCGCTTCGCGCAGTACCCAGTCGCCGAGTACGCCGATCAAGCCAATTTCCTCCGCTATGGGAATGAACTCGCTGGGTGAAACCTGACCGTGTCTGGGGTGTTGCCAGCGCAATAGCGCCTCGGCACCGATCAGCCGCCGCGAGCCGAGTGCGATAATCGGCTGATACGCCAGGGCAAACGCACCGCTCGCGATCGCCGCAGCGAGATCCTGTTTCAGCGCGCGCCGCGATTGCACGGCTGCTTCGATCTCGGGCGCGAAGAAGCGCCAAGTCCGGCAGCCCTCACGCTTCGCCGCGTGCAACGCCATATCCGCACGCCGCACCAGCTCGACCAAATCGCACTGACCTGCCATGGACTGCGCGATACCGACGCTCGCGCTCGTTTTCACGTGCTGGCCGTCCACGTCGAATGGCGCAACGAACGCCGCAACGACTCGTTCTGCCAGCGCGACAGCACCAATGCGCCCGTCCGACACCGTCTGGATCATCGCGAATTCGTCGCCGCCCAGGCGCGCGACGAACGCTTCGTCGCCAGCACATGCGAGCAGTCGTTGCGCGACGCGTTCGAGCAAGAGGTCGCCCATGCGGTGCCCGAGCGTGTCATTGATACCCTTGAAATCGTCGAGGTCGACGAACAAGAGATTGACCGTCTGCTCCGGCGGCGCAGCCGCGAGCATCGCACAGGCACGCTCCTGGAGCAGCGCCCGGTTCGGCAAGCCGGTCACGGTGTCATAGAACGCCAGTTGATGGATGCGCGACTGGTTCTGCTCGTGTTCGATTGCGATGGCGCATAGATGCACGCACTTCTCGACCAGTTGCCTTTCGAACTCGGCCGGTCCGCGCTGGGTGCGGTAGTAGAACGCGAACGTGCCGATGACGCTGCCATCGGCGTCCTTGATCGGACTCGACCAGCAGGCTTGCAGGCCGATTGGCAACGCCAGTTTGCGGTAGTCCAGCCACAACGGATCGTGCGCGATGTCGGTGACCTCGACCGCCTCGCCGCGCCACGCTGCGGTGCCGCAGGAGCCGGACGAGGGTCCGATCGGCAAACGATCCAGTGCCTGCGAATACGCGTCAGGCAGGCTCGGGCCGGCGAGCGGGTGCAGCAGCCCTTGCTTGTCCACCGTCAGGATCGAGCACGCCACGCCCGGTGCATCGCTTTCCACGCGCGTGCACAGGAGGTCGGCGATCGCCCTCAGGCTCTGACCGCGTGCTATCGCTTCCAGGACTTCATTCTGGAGTCCCTGCAAGCGCTCGCTCGACTGCGCATCCATCATGCCTGGTCCATGCCGTGCGCCACCGTTGTTTTGGTGCGGCGCGATACTCCCCGTGGCTTACGGTACTCCGTTCTACCCTGACCGCCAACGCGTTGTTACCCGGCAAATGTGTCAGTCCGTCACAACCGGGGCTTTCCGCCTCCGATCTGCGCAATCGCCTGGGCCACGGCATCGGCGATCGCGTCCGGACGGTCTTCCTGGACATTGTGCGAGGAGTGCTCGACCGGGACGACGCGGCCGCGCGTTGAACTCGCCGCGATACGCTGGTGGCCCGCGCCGTACGCGGCATTGGCGGCCTTGCGCGCGTCGGGCGGCAGGTAGTCATGGGTGCCGTCGGCGCTCAGAACGACCAGCGGAACTTTGCCGAGCGGCTTTAGCGCTTGCACCGCCGCGGTGTTTGCCGCGTCCGCCTCGCGCTCGGACAATGCCGCTTCCCAGAACGTGGGGTTGATGTCGCGCGCATGGACCGAAGCGTTGAGCTTCTGGCTGAACCCCGGATACGCCGGATGCACGCACCCTTCCGCTGGCGGCGTCATGGTCGCAAGCGCGCCACTCTTCGCAAGCTCGACGCAATGGCGCGTGCCGGCACTGTTTTCCGCGATCAAGGGTGCCTCCTGAGCGGCGACTTGCGGCGACTTGGTGGCCAGATCGGTGACGACCGGATCGACAAGCACGATCGCGGCGACTTCGTCCGCGTGCGCCGCCGCATACAAGCGCACGATGCTGCCACCCATCGAATGTCCGACCAGCACGAGCGGCGTCTGGATCGGCGCCGCTCGCACCAGCGCATGCAAATCGTCCGCTGCCGCCTGCGCCGAGCGCGGCGACGGGCCGGCGTCACTGAAGCCGAGGCCTGCACGGTCGTAGGAACACACGCGCGAATGGCTCGCGAGCAAGGGCTGCACCTTGCGCCACGACATCGACGTCATGCCCTGGCCAATTTCAAGAAGCACGGTCGGTGAACCGCTGCCGCTGCAACGCAGATTCAAGTGGCGTCCGCTACCGATATCGATACGCTGGGCCGGCGTCGCGTACGCGTCCATCGAGAGGTCGGGCGCGGGCGCCGCGTCCGCGGCCAGTAGCGGCAGCGCGACGCAAAGCAGAACTCCGCCGAGGACGACGGATGCAATACGGGACGATCGGTTCATGCGGCATCTCCTGGGGAGTTTGCGCAAGCATGCCCGGCAATGCGTTCGCGCTGCGTTATCCGCCGTCAGGTAATGTTGCGAGTGTTGCGCGATCAAAGTGGTGCAAGTCGGTGTGTGCAGTCGGAATCGGCTTGTGGTTTTCGTCAAATGCGACGTCGCCCGGCTTCCATCCCGCGCGCGACCACAGCGCACCCCAGAAACGGCGGAACGCACCCCATTGCATCGCGACGAGGCCGCGGCCGTTGTCGGCGTCGACCGTCGGATCGCCGACACCGGTTTCGCGCGGCGGCTCTCCGTACAGCGCGGTGCCAAAAACGACGTCCCATACGGACAGCACCTGGCCATAGTTGCAGTCGTGCAAGGTCGGGCGCTCGGGATCGACGCGCATGTGGTGCAGACGATGGAACTTCGGGTCGACGAAGACTTTTTCAAACAGACGGCCAAACCCGAAACGCACATTGGTATGCGAGAAATTCTGCGCCAGTTCGCCGATGAACATCAGCAACGCAAACTGTTCCGGCTGTACGCCGATGAACAGGCCCACCGTCGCCAGCACCATCGACTGCAGGAAGCCGTCGACATAACTGCCGCGGTCATTCGTCCAGCAACTCATCTGCCGCTGGCTGTGATGCATGCTGTGCAATGCCCACCACCACGGAATCGCATGCTGGGTGCGATGCATCCAGTAGTAGGCGAAGTCGTAGATGACGTAGTAGACGAGGAACAGCGAGAGCGGATGCTGGTCGAACCACGGCAGCCAGTGCGCGAGCCCACTCGCGGCCTCGGGACCGGCGTCGGCCGCGCCACCGAACGCATTCGCCAGCGGCGTCAGCACGAGATAGGCGAACAGCGGATTGAGGCCGAGCAGCATGACCAGGGTGTAGGTGCGGTCGATGCGCGTGAGGCTGCGCTCGCTCCATTTTTCCGCCGGCGCAAGACGTTCCAGCGGCCGGAAAATGAAACCGATCACACACACCTGCGCGCACGCGATCAACAACGCAGCCGAGATCTCGCGCGGATCGCCGGCGAGGCCATTCAGATGCATCAGGCTCAGGAATGGAGTGACCGCGTGATGCGTCAGCGAGTCGACAAGGAAGGACCAGAATGCAGGCATGTGCGCATTCTATCGCTGGTCATACCTGCGCGAGTTGAAAGAACACGACAATGTGGGAGCAACTGTCTGTGGGAGCGGCTTCAGCCGCGATGTTTTGCGGCGACGAACAACACCATCCCCACCCAACCTCGGGCATCCTGCCCGAAAGCCCGGTCTGCACATCCATGTGCAGCCGTTCATCGGCGCGCGGACCCGTGGTCCGCAAGCGCGCCTCTTCACCCCTTGAAGGGGAGGACTTCAAAGCATCGTTCTCAAGCCCTCCCCTTCAAGGGGGTTGGGTGGGGATAGCGTGCGATTGCGCAGGAAGCATCGCGGCTGAAGCCGCTCCTACGACAAGCCCTCCATTCATGCAAAATCTTATTCCGGTAGCGCGCCGATGAAGTCGGGCTTGCCCAGTTCGACGCCGCTCGCACGCAGGATCGCGTAGGCGGTCGTCACGTGGAAAAAGAAATTCGGCAGCGCGAAACCGAGCAGGTAGGGCAACCCCTTGAAGTGCAGCTCGCGACTGGGGGACTGCACCGTGATGGCACGTTCTTCGCTGCCATCGATCTGCGCTGGCGTCAGGTTCTTCAGAAACGCTATCGTCTTCGTGATGCGCGCCTGCAGCTCTTCGAACGTGGTTTCGTTGTCTTCGAAAGCCGGGCGTTCGACACCAGCGAGGCGGGCCGCCGGACCCTTTGCGTTGTCGCTCGCGATCTGCACCTGACGCGACAATGGCAGCATGTCCGGAAACAGGCGTGCGTTGACCAGTACGGAGGGGTCGATCTTCTTCGCTTCGGCGTGCGCCGCAGCCTTGTGCAGGATCGCGGAAAGATTTTCCAGTGCGCGGATGAAAACCGGCACCGAAGCCTGATACATGGAAATCGACATGGGTGTCTCCTGAAAGGTTTGGCCGCCCCCGAAAGCGACTGATTCGAGGTGGAGGCGCGCAGCCAGGAAACAAGCAGGGCGCCGAACCATCCTCGGCCTCCCCCCTTTTGGCACATCGTCACGCCGTGTATTGACGCTACCCTCGCGCGCTCTCCTGGCTGATCGGAATCCGACATGTTGAAGCGTTCGAGCACAGCGTTGCTGGCCGCGTGCATGATGGTCGTCGCGGCTTCACCATGCATCGTACGGGCCGCCGATGAAGGCGCCGCAGGCATGGACACGGATGCCAAGGATGCGAAAAGCAGCGCCAAGGGCGACGAGATCAAGTTGGCGCCGTTTCCGGCCGACAAGACCGTGCGCGAAACCACCACGGTAGACGGCAGGAAACTCAGCTACGACGCAACGGTCGGCTCGCTGCCCGTGCTCGACGAGAAGGGCAGAACGATCGCCGATGTCATGTTCATCGCCTACACGATGCCGGGCAAGGACCGGCCCATCACGTTCGCGTTGAATGGCGGACCGGGCGCCTCGTCGGTGTATCTCAACCTCGGCGCCCTCGGTCCCAAGCGCGTGCAGTTTGGCGCCGAGGGCAACAGCCCCTCCGATCCGGCAATCGCGGTCGACAATCCCGGCACCTGGCTCGATTTCACCGATCTGGTCTTCATCGACCCGGTCGGTACCGGCTTCAGCCACGCGCGTATTCCAGAGAACGAGGCGAAGAAGAAGTTCTATTCGACCGAGGCGGACATCGACTACCTGTCGCGCATCATCTACGACTGGCTGGTCAAGAACGGCCGCCTCACCTCGAAGAAATACCTGGTCGGCGAAAGCTACGGTGGCTTCCGCGGCCCGCGCATCACGCATACGCTGCAGACGCGGCTTGGCGTGGCGATGAATGGCCTCGTGCTGGTGTCGCCATACCTTGATCCGAGTGCGAACGATAATGGCGATCTCTCCCCATTGCCGTGGATGCTGACCTTGCCGAGCATCTGTGCAGCAAACCTGGAGCGCCAGGGCAAGCTGACCGATGCGGCAATGGCCGACATCATTGCCTACACGCGCGGCGACTACGTAACCGACCTGCTCAAGGGCCGCTCCGATCCGCAGGCAACCGAGCGCATCGTCAAGCGCGTGACCGAACTGTCCGGGCTCGATCCCGCCTTCGTACGTCGTTCCGGCGGCCGCCTGGAAACGCAGGCCTACCTGCGCGAAGTGTTCCGCGCCGAAGGCAAGCTCGGCAGTCGGTATGATTCCAATGTCACCGGTTGGGACCCGTTCCCCTATTCGCCCGAGCAGCGCACCAACGATCCAATCCTCGACGCGATCATCGCGCCGACCACGACCGCGATGGTCGACTTCATCACGCGCACAGTCGGCTGGAAATACGCTACGCGCTACAACGCGCTGAGCTACGAAGTGGGCCGCCTGTGGGATCGCGATGGCAAGGAGGCGGAGAAAGGCTCGGTCGAGCAGCTGCGCCAGTCGGTCGCCGTTGATTCGAAATTGCAAGTGCTCATCGTGCACGGCTGGGGCGACCTTTCGTGCCCATTCATGGCCTCGAAGCTGATCGTCGACCAGATGCCGCTGATGGGCGACCCGAACCGCGTGCAGGTGAAGGAATACCCTGGCGGCCACATGTTCTACAGTCGCAGCGACAGCCAGGCCGCGCTGCGCCGCGACGTGATGAAAGTGTATGCAACGCACTGAATGAGACATGCAACTGCACGGGCGCGCGGCGCGCGGTCTGGTTTGAACTTCCGTTCGCACTGAGCGTAGGGCCGAAGTCGAAGTGCAGCGCAGACGTGCTTCGACTCCACTCGCTGCGCGAGCTACGCTCAGCACGAACGGAGGAGCGGAATTTCAAACCAGACATTAACCGATGCGCGGACGCACTTGCGCGCACGCGCCGGCATCCACACACTCGGGCTTTGGCGAGGTAGCGGGCGTTCCGATGTTCTCATCCGATCTCAAGGGCAGCGCGCGGCTTGCGGTTGACGCGACCCTTGCAGCGACCGACATGGTCGAGGCGATGCATCACAACATCGCGCGCCTGCCGTGGCTGCCGGTCGTCGCCGATGCACGCACGCGCGGCATCACTGGCCTGGTTTACCGCGGCATCCGCACGGTGACGGAATGGGTCGGCTCCGGCGTGGATCTGGCGATTGGGCAACTGCAACCGCTGCTTGACCGCGTCAGCACCCAGGCCGAAGGACCTGCGCGCGATACACTGGTCGCGGCCTTGAACGGTGTACTCGGCGATCATCTGGCAGCGACCGCCAATCCGCTCGCATTGCCGATGAGCTTCCGCCGCGACGGCAGCGAACTGCCACGCTGCGAAGGCGGCCGCGTGCTATTGATGATCCACGGCCTCTGCCTCAGCGATGCACAGTGGCTGCGACAAGGTCACGATCATGGCGCCGCCCTCGCGCGCGACCTCGGCTATCGCACGACCTACCTGCGCTACAACAGCGGCCTGCACGTATCCACCAATGGGCGCGAGCTCGCGCAGCAACTCGAAAGCTGGATTTCCAACGCGTCCGCGCCCGTGACCGAACTTGCGCTGGTCGGCTATAGCCTCGGTGGACTCGTCGCGCGCAGCGCCTGCCACTACGCCGTGCTCGCGGGGTATCGCTGGCCGCGCCTACTCAAACACCTGGTCTCGCTCGGCACGCCGCACCACGGCGCACCGATGGAGCGCGGCGGCAACTGGGTCGACATGATCCTGAGTTCCAGCCGCTACAGCGCACCGCTCGCCGCACTCGGCCGCATGCGCAGTGCCGGCATCACCGACCTGCGCCACGGCAGCCTTGTCGATGAAGACTGGCTCGATGTCGATCGCTTCGCCGCCAACGCCGCACTACCGAGCACAGTTGCGTTGCCGACCGGCATCGCCTGCGCAGCACTTGCTGCAAGCACCGGACGCCGCCCCGACAGCCTGAGCGATCGCCTGCTCGGCGATGGTCTCGTGCCAGTCGCGAGCGGACTCGGGCGGCACGCCGATCCCGAACGTGCGCTCGCGTTTACACCGGAGCGGCAATGGGTCGGCTACGGCATGAATCATCTGGAACTGCTGAACCGGCCGGAAGCGTATGCAGCGCTGCGCGCGACGTTGCAGGCGCCACCCCTCGCACCACGACGGGCATCCCGCAAACGTCGCTGATTTTAGGGGATGGGGAATGGGCGCAAACGATGATGACAGCCTGCTCGACGCGCGCTACGTCCGCTGGCAGGGATTGAGCATTGCGCAGTTGACCGTGGCCATCGGGGTCATGTCGGCTTGGAGCGCTGGGGCCGTGGTGTATGGGGTTTCATTCCTCCACTTACTCGACCACCACTCCTGCTCTCGTGGATGGCTACTAGGAGCAATTGTTGTTCTGCTACTGGCTTCTGCTCTTTCGTTTTTTGCGGTCGTCAGCCGAACGTTGGATTTCAAACTTACGGCGCGGAAGGTGCGCAAGAGAGTTTTGGATAAACGTGGTAACCCCTACACCAAATCCCTGACACTAGCTTCATTGACCGCAGACCAGTTCGGCAAGTTCACATGGGTGCTATTTTCAGGAAGTGTCCTCCTGTTTGCAGTCCGACTCACCATCGTAAGTATCACCGTCGGCATCAACCTCGACCTTATGAAATAGCCGAAACGGGGAGGGTGGGAAATTGGGGTCTGGGAAATTGGGGTCAGGTACGAATGGCACTGACTTAAGCGCGAATCCCCACTTTTTGTCATTCCCGCGAAAGCGGGAATCCAGTGTCTTCGGGCGTTTTCGGTTCACGTGAGGCACTGGATTCCCGCCTTCGCGGGGATGACGCG
>JBDSFA010000081.1:0-16809 GCA_039919785.1 Dokdonella sp.
TTTGAAGTCCTCCCCTTCAAGGGGAGGATTTAGGTGGGGATGGTTTCGTTCGCAAAGCAACAAGCATCGCGGCTGAAGCCGCTCCCACAGAAAGGTGCTCCCACCATGCGCGATCGCCAAAGCGCAACAGCCAAGTGCGGCGGTTGATGCACGTCGAGAACACCATCCCCACCCAACCCTCCCCTTGAAGGGGAGGGCTTGAACAGCGCGTTGAAGTCCTCCCCTTGAAGGGGAGGGCTTGAACAGTGCTTTGAAGTCCTCCCCTTGAAGGAGAGGGCTTGAACGCTGCTTTGAAGTCCTCCCGTTGAAGGCGAGGGCTTGAGCGCTGCTTTGAAGTCCTCCCGTTCAAGGGGAGGGCCAACGCGCGCTGCCTTGAAAGGGAGGCACTTCAAGTATCGCCCGCTTTGTCATAGGGCTCTTGCGCAAGCACGTTTTTGACCCGCTCTTTTTGTGGGCGCGCCTTCAGCCGCGGATCGGCGAAAGGCGCAAACTCTCGATCAGGTCGTTGACCATTGGCGGGGAGGAAACACCCGGCGAGAGTATTGCCCGCATCGCAAGCCCTCGCAGAGACGGGTTGACGTTAACTTCGGCGAGCACGCCGTCGCGCAGTTCCTGATCGACGGCGTGAGCAGGCAAGAGTCCGAGCGCTGTTACACCCGTCAAAATCCCCCGCTTCACCCCTTCCACGGTGCCGAGTGCCTGCGTCCTCGGTAGTGGGATCTGCGCGCTCTCGAAGTACTGCCTGAGAACCTGGTGATAGTCGCCGGCCGCGTCGCTCATGTAGAAGTCGCAGCGGCGAAGCTGATCTGCCGATGCATTGCGATTGGCGAAGGGATGCGCAGGCGATGCGACGATCACGAGACGTGTTTTCGCCAGAATCGAATGGTCTTCAACGCCACTCTCGACCTCGAGAACCAGACCAAGATCGCACTTCCCTGCTGCGACGCTTTCGCGAATTTCGTTGCAAGTCCCCGTGACCAACTCCATTCGCGCCTTGGGCCAGCGTTTGCGCAAGTCTGCCAATCGCGACGGAAGTACATACGTGCTGAGCGACTCAACGGCAGTAACGACGAGCGTAGCGCTCACATGGGTCGTCACACTCGCCAGCTCCGCGACGAGTTCGCTCGTCAAGGCGAGCATTCGGCGCGCGTATGGAAGCAAGGCCTCTCCCGCCGGGGTCAACATCGAACCCTTGGCTACCTTGCGAAAGACCGCGGTGCCGAGGGTGCGCTCAAGTGCACTCAGGGTTTCGGACACGGTTGACTGTGAGATCCCCAGCGATCGTGCGGCGCGCGTGTAAGCGCCCAATTCGGCCACGGTCACGAAGACCCGGAGATGTCTAAGTTCAACTTCTGTCTTCATGAGCCTTTGTTCCCATCGACTTTGCCGATGCGTCGGATCGGCATTTTGGAGTATCGCAGGCGCGCGGGCACCCTGCATGCGTCGGACAAGCGCAGTCCCAGGGCAATGGGAGGTCATCAAGACGCAGGCCATCGCGGGCATGCAACGTTGCTGGTCATTGACGCCCAGAGGGTCTTTGACGAACTGATTTTCTTGCAAAGCCGGGATTCGCTGGATGCGAATGCATCGACGTGGGTTTCGCACGCGTGCGCGTCACGTCGTGCCGACTCTGCCTTTCGGCAAGCGCGATCAACAAGGCGCAATCAATAAAGAAGGGTGCCAATCCATGCACATCCATTTCGAACGGCTCGCCGAAGGCAGCAACGAAAATTTGGCAGAACCTGAAAGTGAGATTCACCATGACGCTCTGCGCATCATTGCGGGCTCAGGCCGCGGCTGCGTGCTGTACGGGCAGGCAGCGGCAGTCACGATTCTTGTTCCGCTGAAGGGACGCGTGCAGCTTTCCGACCGGGATACGGCCCAGACATTCACGCGCGGCCAGCTCGTCGTCGTCGACCAAGGGCAATGCGTGCGGATCACCGGCCGCGGCTCCGCGTTATGGATAGCACTCATGACCAGTGATCGAACGTGGCGCGCGTTGACGGGTAGCGAGAGCGCGTCCTGCATGCCCGGGCCCGTGTTGCTGCCGGCACAGCACCATGCCGACCGCCTGGTCCTGCGCAGCGTCGCGGCGCTAGTGCGCGCAGCAGTCAGCCCGCGTGGTGACGGTTATGCGATTGACGCAGCCCTGGTGTCCGCGGCGACAGCGATCGCCGACCTGCAGACCGACTATCAGGAGATCATCGACCGTTGCCCGGGCAGAACCTACGCCCAGCGACGCGGTGTTTTCCTGCGACTTCAGCGCGTGCGAAATCTGATGACCGCGGGTTGTCATCGGACACTCGACTTGGCCGAATGCGCTCGCGTCGCCAGCTATTCACCGTGCCACTTCATCCGCGCTTTCAGCGCCGCTTTCGGCGAGACCCCCCATGCATTGCTGATCGAGCAGCGATTGCGTCATGCGCATCGGCTCTTGAATACCAGCGTATTGGCGGTCGCGGAAGTGGCACGCATCAGCGGCTACGAAAACCGCTCGGCGTTCGCGCGTTCGTTCAAGCGCCGCTTCGGCATCACTGCGACAGACGTGCGCGACGAACGGCACGCATCGCTGCGGGCCGTCGCATGACGCCGATACGCAAACGAGGCCGCATGCGCAGTGCCGAGTTTCGCGTCTGATGGAAAGTTCTTCGCTCATCGCATTTGAAGAGGAGATGACGCACTCGGCAACGGCGAAGTTTCACGCTCCAACGTCGAATCGGATCGGGTTCTGGGGCTTCCGATCCGGGCTCTCAAGAAAGCCACTACAGAAAACAGGAGAAATTTGAATGAACAACTCGCTGCTCCGACAAGCGATCCGACTGGCACTCGATACAAAAGCCAGCTTCTCGATGACGCCGATGAGCGTCAAATCACTGACTGCCTTGAGCGTGCTTGGGCTCTTGCCGGTCTCCGCTCTTGCGCAGGATCAGGATGCGCAAACGCAGAAGCTCGAAACGATCACGGTGACGGGTTCGAACATCCGTCGCGTTGATATCGAAACATCCAACCCGGTCGTCACCATCGATCGCGCCGCGATCGAAAAGAGCGGCAAGTTGACCCTCGGCGATCTCGTGCAGGCGTTGCCGGCGGTTACGGGTCCGAACACCAATCCGCAGGTCAACAATTCCGGCGGTACCGGCTTCTCGAGCATCGGCCTGCGTGGCCTGGGTTCGCCGCGTACCCTCGTGCTGATCAACGGCCACCGTTACCTCACCGGCGATCCGAACGCGATCCCGGCGAACATGGTCGAGCGCATCGAAGTCCTGACCGATGGTGCCTCGTCGGTGTACGGCTCGGATGCGATCGCGGGTGTCGTGAACTTCATCCTGCGTAGCGACTACCAGGGTGCGGAGTTCTCGACCGACTACGGCATCTCCGATCACGATGACGGCGTCAGCAAGGGCTATCAGTTCACGTTCGGCCAAAGCTCCGACAAGGGCAGCATCATGGCCGGCGTCAGCTACAAGAAGATCGATGGCATTCTCGCTGGCCACCGTGACTTCTCCAAGGACTCGGTCTCGCTGTACGGCACCAATGGCCTTGGCCCGCCTGGTGGCACTCCCATTCACACCACGATCGGCGGTTCGACGTCGTCGGCGTATGGTCATATTCAGGTTCCGACCGCGCTTAAGCCGCAGTTTGGTTGCTCTTTCCTCGCGCGCAATCCGGCCGCGTCGGGTCTGAATCTCGCGACCGACTACCACTGCTATCGCAACAATGCCGACGCGTCTGGTCCAAGCGACAAGTACAACTACGCAACGGTCAACCTGATCATGACCCCGCAGGAACGCACGGGTCTGTTCCTCAACGGCAACTACAAGCTCACCGACAACGTCGAGGCTTACTTGTCCGTGCTGCACAACAAGACGTCGGCGGCGTTCCAGCTCGCTCCGGCGATCTACAGCACTGGCGGCGGCGCGATCGTCTCGAAGGATAGCTACTACAACCCGTTTGGCGTCGATTTCGTCAAGGGTGGTACCGCCTTCAACCAGCGTCTGGCATCGGTCGGAAATCGCCACGCGTCCACAGGTCGCAACGACGACCAGGTGTCAACCGGTTTCAAGGGCACGTTCAATGCCTGGAACGAGCAGCAGTGGAACTGGGAACTCGGTTATGACTACGGTCATGCTGCTTCCAGCTCGCTCACGTTCGGGTTGCCAAACGTTGGCAAGTTGAACAAGGGTACTGGCGCGTCTTTCCTGGATCCGGTTTCGGGTGTCGTTACTTGCGGTACGGCCGCTGCACCGATCGCCGGTTGCACGCCGTTCAACCCGTTCAACCTCTTCGACCCGAACACGGTTGCCGCATTGCAGAATGCCGCATCTCCGGGCGTGAGCAATTTCTACACGATTGAAACGGTCAAACGCCTGGACTTGAACGGTCCTTTGTTCGAACTGCCGGGTGGCAGCGTACAGCTGGCGGTCGGCGCGAACTATCGCACCGAGTACACGCACTCGAGCGTCGACACCTCGCTTATCCTCGACGGCAGCACTGGCACCTGTATCCTGGGCAGCCAATGTGCGTCGGCGCTGCAGGGTGGTTACAACGTCAAGGAAGCGTACGCGGAACTGTTCGTGCCAATCCTCAAGGATCTGCCGTTCGTCCATGCGCTGAACCTGACGCTTGGTGATCGCTACTCGAAGTTCAGCTCGTTTGGCAGCACCAACAACTACAAGATCGCGCTGGAATGGCGTCCAATCGAAGATCTGCTGCTGCGTGGAACGGTGTCCAAAGTGTTCCGCGCGCCAACCGTCTCCAATGTTTTCCGTGGCGCCACCAGTACCGCACCGAAGCTGTCGAGCGACCCGTGCAACTTCACAGATCCGACGCAGACGCAGACGACGCCCAATCCCAACGCCGGCAATCCAGCTTGTGTCGGCGTTCCGGCGCTCGGCTCGTTCCAGAACGCCGACGTGCAGCAGCAGTTGCAGAGCAGCGGCATTGGCTCGGGATCGCAATACGCGGGCTTCCCGCTCGGACCGGAGCTCGGCAAGTCGTTCGATTTCGGCGTGGTGTACGACCCGCATTGGCTCGAAGGCCTGTCGGTCAGTGCCGACGTCTGGCGTTTGTACCTGATCAACAACATAACGAACGTCGGCGCGCAGAGCGTGATAGACCTGTGCAATGCGGGTCAGCTTCCCTATTGTCCGTTGATCCACCGCTTCATCGGTGGCCCGAATGCGGGTCAGATCAACAACATCGTCGAGCCGACCGGCAACCTGGGTCGCGTCGATGTCGCCGGTACCGATTTCGCGTTGAACTACCGCCTGCCGGAGTTCTCGTTCGGTCGATTCAATCTGTCGCTCAACGCGACCTATTCGAAGACCTACGACATCAACACCGCGCCGGGTACGGCTGGCAATACGACCTACCACTATGCTGGCCATCTCCTGAGCAATGGTTCGTCGCAGGCTGCTTCGTGTCCGGGTGCCAGTGGTGGTGTGTGCTTGTTCCCGCGCTGGCGTGCACAATCGCAGGTCGGCTGGCAGCTCGGTTCGTTTGATGCGTCGTGGTCGATGCGCTACATCGGCCGCTTCCGCATGGGCTCGCAGTCTCCGTCGCAGGATGTGTTCCCGGCCGGTCAGTGCTACTACGGCAGCTACTGCTCGGTCGGCGGCCTGCAGTTCAAGTACGGCGCGACCACGTACAACGATCTCCAATTCGGCTACAACATCGAGCCGATCAATACGCGTATCGACGTGGGCGTGAACAACGTGGGCGACAAGCAGCCGCCGTTCCTATACGCGAACAACACGCTGAATGCCAACACCGATCCAAGTGACTTTGACCTCGTTGGTCGCTATTACTGGGGTCGCGTGACGGTCAAGTTCTAGGAGCGCGTGGTTCGACTGGGATCGCGCGGAATTCCGCGCGATCCCGTTTTCCCGCGGAGTGTGGTTAAACGGCGACCACCGCCGCGAGTACTTTGAGCTTTCGCTCACGTTGCCGCATTTCGCGAGCCGCAATGCTCGGATCTGAGTTTATCCACACGGCGCTCCGCGTTGCTCAATGTATCAATCATTCGAGGAATGGGATCACCGGTTCGCGGCGTATCTCCAAAACGGCCTGTTTCCTGCGACGCACGGTGAAAGGCCGCGTGTGGAACACGTTGCACTCGCAACGCTCTACGCACCTGATCCCTACTTGCCGAGCGCCTTCCTCACGGACTCAGCGTCACGACCCGCGCGCAAGATCGCCAAAAGGAGCTCGGCACGCGTAACTCCGAAATACGTTGCCCACCAGGTCGCTTGCGTTGAATCGTCCAGATCAATCGCGACCGTCGTAGGTCGGCGCGTTTCTTTCGTCGGTTTCTCTTTCGATGGGTCGACTTTCTGGTTCATTCCTTCATCGCCTGGCGTCGAGCCTTGAAGCGCTCCAGATCACCTCGCAGGCGCTCGGAACGATCGCGCAGGAGCTCCAGCTTGCGCCGTGCCTGGATGACATGGGCAACAACTTCGGCGCGCTGGCGCAGCTCCAGGTCCGTCATCGGACAAGCCATCGGCTTGAGGTTTATGCATGCATCGCGCGCATGCTCAAGCACGCTCACGGCAGCGAAGGCATTTCTTACGTTGGTGATGGCACCCATAGCGGCAGCTCTCTGAAAAAGAAGGGAGATCACCCGCTTTCGTCGTTTGGCGTCCAGCCGGCGTTTGGTTTCCTTATCACGCACAAATCGCCGACTCGGTGGGTCGAGGAGCAGATTGCGCGCTGACGATCATCCGCGATGCAGCCAAGTGCCGCGCCGGCGTGTAGGAAAATGCCGATTGCCGAAGGCTCAGACGGCCAATCCGGCCCAGCGCACCCCATTCAGGGAAGCTGCCTCGGTCGCGAACGCTCTGTCATTCCCGCAGAACCGCTGCGCAAGCGTGCGCCCGTCTGCGCACGTCCTTACGTGACCGCTATTGCCGCCGGGCGATCAACGGAGAAGCTCATGAACCCGCGGGTGGTTTCAAGTTGCCATCCCTGAACGCGCGACTTTTTGCGCGCACTCCGCACGCCGCGACCTGACTGACAACGTCATTGGGCGGGCACTGCCGGCGAATGTTCAGCGAACCACGTGCATTGTCGCCGCATGAACTATCCCGGCAGCATCAACTTCCTTGAATACGATCCCGACAGCCAGCGCCTCACGATCGCATTCGATAGTTTGCGAAAGATGGTCTTCTACAAGGTCCCCGGGAACATCGCAGCGATGCTTTCCGATGCGAACACACCGGACGAGGCGTTCGCACTTTACGTATTCGGAAAGTTCGCATGGACCGAGATCGGTGCGATGCCATTGATGGATGCACCCATCATGCGCACGATCTGATTCAGCAATGCGAGAGCCGGCGCAGAACCACTCCGAGCAGGGGCCCTCCAAGGTCACTTGTCCACCGACAGGACTTCACAACATGAACGACGAGTCAGTTCCTTTGATCGATCCGATGGGCGCCGAGCAAGAGATCAAAGGGCTGAAAACCAGGGTCGCATTGCTCGAAGGCCAAATGTCCGTCCTTGCCGTTGCACTCGCTGCCCTCGCCCGCTCATCGGGTGGCGCATCCGTCGTGACGACGGCCGTGGATCGAATCCTCGATGGCGAGATTGATGGCCAGAATATTCGTGATCTGATCGAGGCGAACAGGGCGTCGCCAATGCCGAGCGAAAACTGATCGGCCCTGTTGATATTGGCGACACAACCCGCATCTCCTGGTTGGCGCTGCTTCACTCCCGGCGCTTGAGAGTTGCCATCAGGGCAAGCCCGGCTGTGTTGGTCGGGCTTTTTTCTTGTCCGGCCATTCCGTCCGCGCAACGAGTCAGTGCATCGAGCAACGCATCGCACCAGACGGCATGCAAATGCGGCGCGGACGGGAATTCGTCGCCACCCGGCGCTGAGTGCTCAACAATGACGATCCGCGAATGCGTCCGTGGCGGTCACCAGCACATCAACGATTGCAGGATCGGCGGCGCTATGGCCCGCCAGAACGACGCGGAAGTCGGCTTCGGGCCACGCATTCGCAAGATCGTATGCGCTTTTCACCGGACAAATGATGTCGTAGCGACCTTGCACAATAGTCGCCGGAATGTGCCGGATGCGTTCGACGTCGCGCAGTAACTGATCGGACTGCAGGAAGATGCCGTGGCGGAAGTAGTGCGCTTCGGCGCGCGCCAGGTTAATCGCCGTTTGCGGCTCCTCGAAATTGCCGGCTTCATCCGGGTCGTGCACCAGGGTCGTGCTGCCGCCTTCCCAATAGCCCCAGGCCTGCGCAGCCGCCAGTCGCACTGCGGGGTCTTCGCTGTCGAGCCTGCGCCAATAGGCTTCCGTCATGTTGGCGCGTTCTTCAACCGGAATGTGTTCGAGATAGCGTGCCCAACGCTCGGGAAAGATCCACGAGGCGCCCCCATCGATCTCGTTGAACCAGCGCAGTTCGCCCGGACGACCGAGGAAAATTCCCCGCAGCACCAATCCGCTCACGCGCTCGGGATGTTTCTGTGCGTAGGCGAGCGCCAGCGTGGAACCCCACGAGCCGCCGAAGACCATCCAGCGCTCGATATCGAAGTGTTCGCGGATCGTCTCGATGTCGGCGACCAGATGCCAGGTGGTGTTATCGCGCAACTCGGCCTGCGGCGTCGATTTTCCGGCGCCGCGCTGGTCGAACAACACGATTCGATAACGCGTGGGATCGAAGAAGCGACGATGGTACGGAGATACGCCTGCGCCTGGACCGCCATGCAGAAATATGACGGGTATTCCGTCGGGATTGCCGCATTCCTCCACGTGAAGCTCATGGATGGCATCGACCGCAAGCCGATGGGTGCGGTAAGGCTCGATCTCTGGATACAGTTCGCGCATGGATTCGTCCTGCGGGGTTTTCGCGAGCATAGCGGCGCGAGCTGCCCGCGTCAGCAGCGACTCGCAACCGCAGCGGTCCGATTGACGTGCGCGAACCGCCGCAACGATCAACCGAGGCGACGTGGGTCGTGCGCGTTGAGCGCGATTCATGCAATACGCCAGCAAAAAAAACAGCACGCCGCAGGGGATGCGGACGTGCTGCAAGACATTGCCCCAAAAAACGACGCGTCTCCCGACGCATCGCTTCACCAACGTTAGCGCACGCTCTGAAACCGCCGATGAATCAAGAGCGCGGATGGGATCGCTCGTTAATCGTGCAGTCGGTCTTGGCCGCAATGGTGTCTGCCATCTCTACATTCGCACCTGCTCGCGTCGCACCCCCGCGTCGACAAAAGTGACAAGCCCAACGATTTGTTCATGCGTAAAGATGCGCGGAGGCGCACACTGCGAACAACGGTTGCAGCGGCGACCTTACTCGCGAGGAAAGCTCATGGATGGCATGCGCGTCATCAAGACGACCAGCTACGACACGCCCAAGCACAAGCTCACGGTGTCATTCGCATCAGGTCGCGCGTTCGTGTTCCATTCCGTTCCTGCCGTGGTCGCCGCGTTGCTGGCGCAGGCGGTCGATCCCATTGCCTATTTCAATCGCTGCATACGCGGTCGCTTCGCCTGGGTCGAAATATCAGACGGACAAATCGTTCGACACGCGTTCGCGCTCGATCCTTTCGCGAGCTGACAGGAACGCTTCCGTCGGGACAGGTGCTTCAAGGTTCGCCCGCTGTCGACAATACGGCTGACATGTGCGCAGAGCGCTGCACCCGATCCCGCCTGCAGGGCATTCGCTGTTTCTGCCAGCATCACTCGCGCATTCTTGCTCGCGGCCCCTGCCCGAGCCGTGGATCAATCCATACTGCGCGCGCGATTCATGGCGTGGCCAAACGCGATCGATTGTGTCGCCCACCGCGTGCGTCAACTCATTTGTCGAGCACTCACGCTTGAAACCAGGTTGACCGGTTCCGGCTGGAAATGCCGCGTCATCGGGCGGCAACTTTCGACTCAGGTGCAGCTCCCGTCATCGGGCGTGCCGCCAAGAGTCATGATCTGATCGCTGCCCAACGCTGCACCCGCGCGGCCGCTGCAAATTCGCCTTTGTGCATCGTCGTGGTCAGGCGCGCCTCGCTTCGCGACGGGCCTTGAATCGTCCAAGCGCGCCTTCCAATGCCTGCGCGCGATCCCTCAGCAACTGCAATTTGCGCCGGGCGCGAATGACCTTCTCGATCATCTGCGCGTGCAAGTGAACCTCGCGATCGCTCAACGGGAAATTGAGTACGCGCTGTTGACTGCGTACAGCGTGGACGTTCTGTGAGACGCGGACTGCAGCCATCACGCTGGCAGCGGCATTCTGGTGGGTCATGGTGGCGCCTCTTGGGAAAGGATCGACCCGTGACGTCCCGCAGCAATGTGCCGGCACTTCACGTTCTTCCCCGTCGGCAGAGTCTGCGACTGGGCGGGTTGAGCATCAGAGTGACTTCGACCAACCGGACGCGATGCTGCCGATCTCCGCTATCGTTTGTAGGAAAACGCCGATTCCCGACGTGGTGTCTGCCGTCTTCCTGCCCGACACCCAGGTCGAAGCTGGGCGCGCGTTACTCGAGCGGTGGCAGGCGCATCTCTGGTACCGACATCAGCGGTTGACGGATCAGGGTCGAGGTCGGCCCCTTCATGTCCGCAAGCGGCGCGCGCGATTCCGGATTCATCAGCGCGTTCTGCAACAGGTAGCGCCGCGACTGCTCAATCCAATCTGGCAGCGCGTGCTGTTGCCACTGCTGCATCTGGTCCAGCCAGGCGTTGCACGAGCGCAAATAGGCGGCAGGCGTTGACCAGTCCAGTTGCGGAACCGGTGGCGGCGGAACACGTGGCGGATGGGGACCCATAAGCGCAACGATACTCCGACACGAGCCCGGACAGAAGCCCGCCGCGGTCAAGACAGATGCGCACCGCCTGTGGACCGTCAGGAGCTGCCGGTCGTTCAGGCAATATTGGAGTCGATATGCCGCCTACTGGACGACGAACTCGTCCGGGCCCAGCTCATCCCGAACAGTTTCCTGCAAGTGCTGCAAGCTCTGCAACGCCTCACGCTGCATGCGTTCCAGTGTTTTCAGAAAGTCCGGTGATTCCATATCGATGTGGTCCAGACCAAGATTCTTCAGGATGTCGTAGCTCATGCTTCCTCCCTCCGTCCAGACGTCATGTCCGGGTTCGGCAAATTCCAGATCAGCGCGGCGGGCTTCGCGCGCTTTTGTTCCAATGGCGCGGGCCGCTGCTGACAGGCCGTGCGCAATTCTGACAATCGATGACGCTCAATGGCACAACGCCCCTAATGCCTGACCGCCAAATTGCGTCGCTCCGGTTTGCAAAATGTACTTTTGCAGGCACCCAGACCGGGGATGGTCGCTGCAATGCAGGTATGTTCCGGCCTGATTGCGATCAGCGCGCCGATCACCGGCAACACGTCGCGCAAACCTGCGACGGAAAAGCTGTAGAACTGGAGCCAGCGGCTCATCGCAATCTCCAAAACGGATGTACGGATTCAGGTTGAGTGGAACCAAGCAAGGGTTGGGCCAACCCGATCTGGCGAAAGCCCCCCGAAAGATGGTCAGATCAAGCTGACCGCCATCATCCAGCCATGGACTCCCTGCAGCTGCCGTCGGCGCGGATGTTTGTTAGTCTCGCGCGCCGCCGCACTGACCTCCCCATGATCAAACCGTCCGAATTCCATCTGCGCGGAAACCGATGTGGAGTCCTGTTGATCCACGGCCTGACCGGCACACCGACTGAAATGCGCTTCGTCGGCAACGGTCTTCATCGCGCCGGCTTCAGCGTGCTCGGCATGCAGTTGGCGGGGCACTGCGGTGATGAGGCCGATCTCCTGGCCACGGGCTGGCGTGACTGGTACGCCAGTGTCATCGCGGCGGCCGACAAGTTGCGCGAGCAGGTCGACCATATGTTTGTCGCAGGTCTCTCAATGGGTTCGATCCTCGCCTTGAAGCTCGCGATGGATCGGCCTGACCAAGTCGACGGACTCGGCTTGTATGGCACCACGTTCTTCCACGATGGCTGGGCCACGCCGGCGATCGGCCGCCTCGCCTTTCTGTTGCCGGTCGTGACCGCCCTTGGTATCGGGCGCCATCGGGTTTCCGCGGAGGTCGAGCCTTACGGCATCAAGGACGAACGCATCCGCAACCGTATCGTCGGCGCAATGCTGTCCGGCGACAGCCAGGCTGCAGGGCTCGCCGGCTTTCCATGGCCATCGCTGGCCGAGTTCCAGCGCCTTTCGCACTACGTACGCAATCGCATCGGCCGCGTGCGTACGCCGTGCTTTGTCGCGCATTCATCGAACGACGACGTCGCCAGCCTGCGCAACGTGCGCGTGGTCGAACGCGGTGTTCGCGCACCGGTCGAAACCCTGCTGCTCGACAACAGCTATCACATGGTCACGATCGACCAGGATCGCGGCAAGCTGATCGAGCAGTCCGCGGCATTCTTCCAGCGCATCGCGGACAAGCGCGCGCTCGAGTTGCCGCATGGTGCGCGCATGGCCAGCGCAATCGAGTGATGGCGTCGCGCGCCTGCGACCTGCCCGCATTGCGCAACCTGCTCGAACCACTCGCGCTGGTGCAGCATTTTCTCGCTCATCCGCCGACGGATTTCTCAAGCCTGACCCTGCGCTCGGGCACTCCGGCATTCATTGCGCACTTTGATCTGCTGACGACGGCCGACGACGCCTTGCGCAAGCGCGTCGCCGCATTGCCCTTGTTTGGATACTGGAGCCGCTGGCTGCGCCCGCGCACGTGTTTCATCGGCACCACCGTATCGGAGTACGCCTTGTTCCCTGCCGAACTCGATGCAGATGCGCTCGTCGCCGGTTGGCTTGCTGAAAAAGCGACCACGCAGCCATTCCTGATCGTGAAGGACATTCCGCAAGAATCGCCGCTGCTGGACCAAGCAAGCAATGCGCAGGCACATGCGATCGCGGCCGCCTGCGAGCGTGCGGGGTTCGTGCTGCTCGAAGGCCAGGCACTGGCCTGGTCACCGATTGATTTCGAATCTGCCGATGACTACCTGACGCGTCTTTCCGCAAGTCGGCGCAAGGATATCCGGCGCAAGCTGCGCGCGCGCACCGATCTGGATATCGAGGAAATTCCGACCGGCGCCGACTACTTCCGTTGCGCCAGGGTGCGCGACGAATTCTATGCGCGCTACCTCGATGTCTATGCACAAAGCGACATCCATTTCGATTGCCTTAGTCGTGAATTCTTCGACGCGCTGCTGCA
Source organism: Dokdonella sp. (assembly GCA_039919785.1). GTDB lineage: Bacteria > Pseudomonadota > Gammaproteobacteria > Xanthomonadales > Rhodanobacteraceae > Dokdonella_A. The sequence goes on from JBDSFA010000081.1 coordinate 13,171, forward strand.
GGATGCACAAAGCGGCGGCATCATGTTTGTGTATCGCCATGCGGGCCGGATGATCGGCTGGAATCTTTGCTTCGTCGCCGGCGACTTGCTGGTCGACAAGTACGTCGGCTTCGCCTACCCCGCGGCACGCGAGCACAATCTCTATTTCGTCAGCTGGATGCACAATCTCGATACGGCGCGGCGGCTCGGCCTTGCCGGCTACGTCGCCGGCTGGACGGACCCCGAGATCAAGGCCTATCTCGGCGCACGCTTCACCTTCACTCGACATGCAGTGCGTCCGCGCAGTCGAGTATTGCGTGCGCTTTTGCGCAGGATCGCGCGGCGATTCGAGAGCGATCGCGCCTGGTCCGATGCACAATCGAAAAATGGGGAATCCGTTGAACGCGCCACTGGTCCTTGACTTCGATCGCTCGGTTGGCGCGCTGCCCGGCGCGACCGTGATCGATCTGGGAACCTGGCAGGAAGCGATCCGCTTTGGCTGTTCGCGCCGTCGCCTCAGCGAAGTCGACGCGGCGATCGCGGCGCGTCTGCCCAAGCACTATGGAACGGTGTTTCTCGGCAGCGGCGACTTCCATCACGTGAGTTGGCCGATGATCGCGCGTCGCGCCGCCAGCGGGCCGTTCGAGGTCGTCGTGTTCGACAATCATCCGGACAACATGCGTTTCCCGTTCGGTGTGCATTGCGGCTCTTGGGTGCGTTGCGTCGCTGCGCTACCGTTTGTGACGCACGTGCACGTGGTCGGCATCAGTTCCGCCGACGTGAGCGCACGCCATGCGTGGGAGAACTATCTTGCGCCGCTGGCGCGCGGCAAGTTGACGTACTGGACGCTCGGCGTAGACACGCGCTGGGCTTCGCGCATCGGGCTAGGTCGCGCATTCAGGTCATTCGATTCGGCAAGTGCCCTGCTCGACCGCTTCATCGAGGAGCGTCGCGCATCGACGTCTCCGATCTATGTGTCGATCGACAAGGATGTGCTGAGCCCCGAGGTCGCGCGCACGAACTGGGACCAGGGCCGGCTCAGCGATATCGATCTCATCACGACCATCGATGCGCTCGCGGGCAGGATCATCGGCAGCGACATCACGGGCGATATTTCTGCCTATCGTTACAAGGCGTGGTGGAAGCGCAGGCTCAGTGCCCTCGACGAACAGCCTGAGATCGACGCAGCGCAACTTGCGACATGGCAGGCACAGCAGCATGCATTGAACCTGGCGCTGCTCGACCGACTTTCGGCCGCGAGCCGAGACGCCGCATGAGCGAGACTACCGTCCCCGAGTTTTTCCACCGATTTCCGATGCAACCCGTGAGCGTCGCCGATCTCGATGCCATGCTCGCCGACGGAGCGAAGCCGCTCAGCATCCTGTTCCTGTGGGGTCGCGACTGCCCCAACTGCGATATCGCCAAGCGCGCGATCCTCAACTCCGCGGCGCGCTTCCAGTGGCCCGAAGTACGCTGGCTGCACGGAAATGTGTATGCGGAACCCGCGCTCGGCACGCACTTCGGCCTGCATGGGATTCCCGCGTTCATGGTCTTCCATGGCACGCGCAAACTGGGCAGGATCACGCCGTGGCCGGGCCCGGATGGGTTCGTCGCGGCGATCGAGCAACAGATTGCAAAGCTGCGTACTGAGAGCCTGCGTTGACGAATCAGTTGTCCGATTCAAGTACCGCACAGATCGCGTCGAAGTCCTCGTCGCGCAGCCACGCACTGTTCGAAATCGTCAGCGTGGTTGCGGCGAAGGCGCGCGCCATGGGGACATGCTGTTCACCCAGGATCGATTGCAGATAGGGGTAGTCCGGCAGCGCATGGATGAACAGGCGGCTGACGCCGAGTCCTGCGCTCCATAGTTGATGCAAGGCGGCGTCGCGCGCTGCTTCAGTTGGCATTCGCAGCAGCAGGAACGGCCATGTACCACAAGCGCCGGCTGGATCGTCGAGTACATCAATATCGGCGATGCGCTGGAGTCGCGCCTTGCGCTGCACCGCTCTCGCGGCGCAGTCATCGAGAAATGCGGGCAAGCGCGAGAACGCTATCGCGCCGACTGATTGACGCCAGCGACCCAACGTGTGCAACGGGATATCCGGGGAAAAGTCATCGCCGACGGCAGCCACGGGATCGACACGGCGCAGGGCGCGGCGCAGCGGCGCACCGTAGGCGAGAGTCAGCAACCAAGGGCGATAGAGCGCGTGATAGCCGAGCAATTGCAGTGAGCGTTTGAGTTCCCAGCCAATTCGGCGCGGCGCGACGTCACGACTCGCGCGTGCGAGCGCGTCGCGCACGGTCGCGTCGCGCGCGACCAGTAGACCGCCCTCGAACGTGGTCAGGCCCTTGCCCACCGCGAGGCTGAAAAAGCCGATGTCACCGTCGAAGCCGACCGAGCGTCCGTTGCGTCGGGAACCGAGCGCCTGCGCCGCATCCTCGACTACGAAGGCACCGACGCTACGTGCGATCGCGATAGCGCTGTCGACATCGGCAACGCGCCCTGCCAGATGGGTCGGCACGATCGCGAGCACGTCGCGATTGCAGATGCGCGCAAGCTCCAGCGCATCGAGATCAATCGAAGCCGGCGCGAGATCGCACAAGCGCAGTTCCAGCCCGCAATGCGAGACGGCCAATGCGACCAGCGGACACGTGTAAGCCGGCACGACCACGACGCGACGGCCGCTGAGCCGATGCAGTGCGGTCAATGCAACGACAAGAGCCGCGGTGCCCGAACATTCCACTTGCACCGATGACGTGCCGAGAAAATCTGCCGCGCATTGCGCGAGATCCTTGTTTTCCCAAGGCAGCAAATCGCGCCAGCGCGGCGGCAGACCGGCTGTCGGCGGAACTTCGTGCCTAGGCTGTCGGTTTTTCGCCATCGGTTTCGCTGATCGCAAGGCAGACGATGCCGGCGATGATAAGCGCGCTGCCGATCCATTGTGGGGCGCCGATGCGTTCGTTGAACAAGATGACCGACAAAGCGATCACGCTGATGACTTCCAGATGCGAAGCGGCGAACGCCGGGCCGATCGGCGCGTGCTCGAGCAGGGTCATCCAGGTAACGAACGCGCCGAGGTAGCAGGCAATCGCCGCATAGACCCATGGCGACGAGGCGATACGCAGCAGCCAGGCGATGCCCAGCTCTGGCGGCATCGCGTGGTTTGCGGTCAACTTGAAGCAGACCTGCGCGCAGGTGTCGAAGCAGACCAGGACCAGGAAGCCGATCAGATAGAAGCGTTTCATCGGATCATCCCAGGCCGACCACGGCGACGCCCGCAGCGATCATCAGGATGCCGAGCGTGCGCAGAGGTGTGAGCTTCTCAGCGAACAGCAGGCGGCCCGCAATCATCACCGCGACGATGTTGATCGAGCCCAACAGCACGCCTTCGGACAACGGCACCAGCGAGAGGAATGCGAGCCAGAAGAGGAATTCACCGACATAGCAGCCGATGCCGCACCAGATCCACGGTCGCGCCGCCATCGCCTTCCAGCGCGCGAGGCCCTCGCCGAGGTCGGGTTGGGCGGCGGCCGCCTTGAAGGAAAGCTGCCCGAAAGTGTCGAGCAGTATGTTGGCGAGCCATAGCGTAACGACGGTCGCAGACATCCGGCCTGTCTCTGGAGTTGCGCGCGATCGCGGCGGCGCAGTATGCCCGCGTT
>JBDSFA010000219.1:0-6355 GCA_039919785.1 Dokdonella sp.
CGCGCGCTTGGTTGCCATCAGTACGAGCTCGAAGCGGTTGTCCACGACTTCGAGGCAATCTTCCACGGTGATACGGGCCATCCAGCACTCTCCGGAACCAAAATTGAAGCCAATTCATGGCTTTAGCAATGTCTTATTGTAACGCGACGCTTTTGTGCAGCGCAATCACACATTCCGTGAGCCAGAGCGCGGTCGCGTGCAAAGAGACCCGTATTTCGCGTAGCCTTATGCAGCGGAAGGGAATAGCCAGCGCCAGACGACCAGTCCGCGCGCCCATGAGAACAAAAAAGACCCATGCGACCCACATTGATCCAGCCCACGCTTCGCGCGGGCCTGCTTGCCTTGAGCGTGACCCTGTTCGCCGGATGCACGATCGCCAAACCGCGCACCGACGATCCCTGGGAGCACTTCAATCGCAAGATGTATGCATTCAACCACGTCGCTGACAAGGCGGTGATCCGCCCGGTTGCGGCGGGCTATCGCAAGATCACATCAGCGGACATGCGCCGGATCGTGGCGAACTTCTTCGCCAATATCCGCATGCCCATATCGATCATCAACGACATCCTGCAGGTTGATCCGCGCTCGGCCGTTCACAATACCGGCCGGTTCGTCATCAATTCGACGGTGGGCTTCGCCGGCATGTTTGATCCTGCCAGCGAGCTGAAGCTGCCCCCCGACGAAACCGACTTCGGTGTCACCTTGGCCAAATGGGGCCTCCCCGAAGGACCGTACCTCGTCCTGCCTTTGGTCGGTTCAACCAGCGCACGCGATTTCTGGCGACTGCCGATCGACAACTACTTCGACCCGCTCGCGTGGTACGCAAATGAACACGCTTTGCGCCTGCATGCGGAAAAACTGCCGAGCATGATGTACCTGGTCACGCTTCGTGCGCGCGGCATCGACGCCGAAGGTATGCTCGACGGCGTCTACGATCCCTATGTGTTCTATCGTGATGCCTACCGCCAGCGACGCCTCTACGACATCTACGACGGCCAGCCGCCCGCCGATGTCACGGAGCAATTGCAGGGCACCAGCGACGTGGATATCGACCAGTTGCTCGACGAGCAGCACGCCTACGAAAAGAAGCAGGGTGACAAGGACAGCGGCGGCCACCACTGAGGTGGCGCAGGTCATCCTCAGGCGATGCCGAGCAACGGCTCCGCATCGCACAGATGCGCCAAGGCGCGCAATCCGGCCGGAACGCCGGTGAAATGCAAGGCGATGCCGCGCGTTTGCGCGCGTGCCGACCACGCCAACAATACCGCCAATGTCGCACTGTCGACGCCTTCGATCCCGGCCACATCGATGGTGACCTCGCGCCCGCTGCCGTCAAACAACTCGCCGCTGCGCGCGAGCGCAGCAGACGCTTCGGAAAAACCGAGACGACCGGCAACACGCAATTGACCGCCGTCGCCGCGCTCGATGCGCAACGCAGCAGCTGTCACTGACCGCCCTTCTGGTCTTTTTCCATTGACTCCAGCACCTTGTCACCTTGGGTTTCCAGGCGGCTGATCAGCGCATCGATGCTCGACTTCTGGATTTCCGCTCCAACCTGGTTGCGATAGTTGGTGATGTAGGAAATGCCTTCGATGACCACGTCATATGCCTTCCAGTCGCCACCCTTGGTCTTGCGGAACGCGTAGTCGACAGCGAGTTTCTTGCCGTCATCGAGCGTGACTTCAGTGCGTGCGATGGTGCGCTTTTCGCTCATCTCGCCCTTGGTTGGCAACACGTGCACGGCACCACGCGTGTAGTTGAGCAGGCCTTCGGCGTACCGATGTGCGATCGAGTTGTAGAACGCCTTGGCAAAACGTGCGCGTTGTTCCGCCGTCGCCGTACGCGCGTACTGACCGAGCACGAGGATCGACGCGTAGTCGATGTCGAAACGCGGTAACAGGATCCCATCGATGAGCTTGATCAGCTTCTCGTGATCGGACTTGAGCTCGTCTTTGTGGCCTTCGATCGCCTTGCCGAGATCGTCGGCAATACCCTGCACAACCGTGTCGGGCGTCGGCGCTTCGGCATAGGCCACCGAGGTCGTGGCGACGGCGACAAAAACGGCGAAGGCAAAACTCATCTTGCGCAACAGCATAGGGCAACTCCTTGGATTCAGTACGTATCGATTCAATGCTTGGAGGAATCGGATGGTGCGGCAGGCGCAGCGGCTGGCTTCGCTCCAGCGGAACCTGGCTCAGCTGCATCGTTCGCCGGCTTCTGCGGAGAACCGTTGACCAGGAACTTTCCGATCAGGTCCTCGAGCTGCATCGACGACTGTGTCAACACGAACTCGCCACCCTCCTTGAACATGTCCGGCGAACCGCCCGGCTGAATGCCAACGTACTGGTCACCCAGTAAACCGCTGGTGAATATGGCGGCAGCGGAATCGTCCGGAATCTCGGCGTAGTGTTTGTCGATCGAGATGCGTACCTGCGCATCGAGCTTGGCGGGATCAAGGGCGATCGACTCGACCGAGCCGATGCGCACGCCCGCAAGCTTGACCGGTGCGCGCAATTTCAACTGACCGATATTGGTGAAGCGCGCCTTCAGCACGTAGCTGTCGCCTTGGCGGAAGTTTGCGAGCGAGGTCGTCTGCGTCGCCAGGTACGCGAGCGCGGCGAACCCGAACAGGATGAACAGGCCGGTGCCGATCTGGTAGGAACGTCGCTGTTGAGTCACGTCACAAGCCTCACATCAGAAAAGCAGTCATTACAAAATCGAGCGCCAGCACGGCGATCGAGGAGAACACGACCGTGCGCGTGGTCGCGTAGGCCACGCCCTCACTGGTCGGCGGCGTGGTGTAGCCCTGGAACGTCGCAATCAAGGCGCACACCGCGCCAAACGCGACACTCTTCCAGACACCATTGATCACGTCCGTCCACACGTCAACGCTTTCGGTCATGTTCGACCAGAAGGTACCGTTGTCGATACCCAGCCAGCTGACGCCGACCAGGTGCGCACCGAGAACGCCGAGCGCGTTGAACACGCAAACGAGCAACGGCATCGCGACGATGCCCGCGATGAATCTCGGCGCGACGACGTAGTCGAGCGGATCGACCGCCATCATTTCCATCGCGGACAATTGATCGGTTGCACGCATCAGGCCGATCTCGGCGGTGATCGACGTTCCTGCGCGTCCCGCGAACAGCAGCGCGGTGACGACCGGACCGAGCTCCCGGTACAAGGCGAGCGCCACCACCGTGCCGCTGGCGGCCGTGCTGCCGAATTTCGCCAACACGTAGTACAACTGCAGGCCGAGCACCATGCCGACGAACAAGCCGCACGTCATGATGATGACGAGGCTCATCGCACCGACGAACCAGATCTGGCGCACGGTTTCCTTGAAATGACGCAGGCTGCGCGGAATGGCTGCAAGGATCTGCAGCAGGAACAAGCCGCACGCGCCGATCTGAGCCAGTGCGTCACCGACCACCGAAGGCTGGCCCGGCGAGGGTTGCTTGCCTGCTTCGCTCATTCCGCACCTGGTGTCGAGCGCGCACCGTTGGACGGTGCACGGGTTGGGAATCCGAGATCGACTGCATAGTCGCGCGCCGGGTACTGGAACGGCACCGGACCGTCCGCTTCGCCGCCGAAAAATTGCTTGGTCCATGCCGATTCGCCGCGCGCGAGTTCGACCGGCGTACCGCGTGCAACGACCTTGCCGCCTGCGATCAAGTAGACCAGGTCGGCTGCGCGCGCGACCGCGGCGAATTCGTGCGCGACCAGGATGCTGGTCAAGCCGAGCGTGTCGTTGAGTGTGCGGATCAGTTTCAGTACCTGGTTCAGAGCGACCGGGTCGAGACCGACGAACGGCTCATCGTAAAGTATCAACATAGGATCGCGGATCATCGCGCGCGCCAGTGCGACACGACGCGCCATACCGCCGGACAATTCGCTCGGCATCAACGCTGCCGCACCCCGCAATCCGACCGCCTGCAGCTTGGTCAGCACAATATTGCGCACGAGCTCTTCGGGCAGCTTCAAGTGCTGGCGCAACGGAAACGCGATATTCTCGAACACGCTGAAATCGGTGAGCAGTGCGGAATTCTGGAACAGGAAACCGATCTTCTCGCGCAGGTCGAACAAGGCACCGCGCGACAGCGTCGGCACGTTCTGGCCGTCGACCCGGATCGTGCCCGCATCCGGCCTTAACTGACCCGTGATATGGCGCAGGAGAGTGGTCTTGCCTGTGCCGCTGGGGCCCATGATCGCGACGATCTTGCCGCGCGGTATATCAAGCTCCAGTCCGTCGAAGATCGTCTTGCCACCCAACACCGTACGCAGGCCGCGCACTTCCACGAGAGCGGCATCGGTGGATGGAGATGTCGCAAGGCTTTCGGTCACGGCAACGACTCAATCTGGATTTTTCCGACCACCCTGCCCTCGGGATTGAGGGAAGACAGTTCCTGGCGCACGTCTCAACGTCTTACCTTAGCCGATGGCGAGCTGGACTGGATAGTTGCGCCTTCGCGCGTTCAATCGGCCTTCAGCAGATCGTCGATGAGTGCCGAATGACGCGCCAGTTGCGCCTTGCGACGCAGCCGCTGACAGGCAACGATCGCGCGCAGGTCGGCCAGGGCATCGGCGAAGTCGTCGTTGACGACGAGGAAATCGAAATCCTCGGCGTGCGCGATTTCGCCTCGCGAATCGGCCAGGCGCCGCGCGATGGCCTCGACGTTGTCAGAAGCCCGCGTACGCAGGCGACGCTCCAGTTCCGCGCGCGACGGCGGCAGGATGAACACGCTGATGCAGTCGGTATTGCACGGCGCTGACGTTACAGCGAGCTTGTCGCGGATCTGCTGCGCACCCTGCCAATCGATCTCCAGCAGCACGTCGCGACCTTGCGCCAGCAACGGCTCAACCGCAGCACGCGCTGTGCCTTTCAGATCGCCATGCACATTCGCGTATTCGTAAAACGCATCGGCGCCAGCCATGTGCTCGAATAAATCGCGTGAAACAAAGTGATAGTGCCGACCGTCGACTTCACCTGGCCGCGGCAAGCGCGAGGTGTACGACACGGACAGGCTGATGCCCGGCTCGCGCTCGAGCAACGCATGCACAAGGCTGGTCTTGCCGGCACCGGAAGGTGCCGCGACGATATATAACGTTCCTGGAGCACGGGTTCCGCTCATTCGAGGTTCTGTACCTGTTCGCGCATCTGCTCGATCAGCACCTTCAGTTCGACCGCTGCATTGGTCGTGCGCGGGTCCGCAGACTTGGAGCCGAGCGTATTGGCTTCGCGATTGAATTCCTGCATCAGGAAGTCGAGACGGCGACCAACTGCTTCCTTGAGGCCGAAGATTCGGCGCGCCTCGGCGATATGCGCGGTCAGGCGATCAAGCTCCTCGTCGACGTCGATGCGCTGCACCTGCAACACGACCTCCTGTTCCACACGCCCCGGTTCCAGCGGCATCTTCAGTTCAGCCAGTTTTGCATCGAAGCGCGCCCGCAGCGCCGTGCGAATTTCCGGTAGAAACGTGCGCACGTCGGCGACGATGCGCTCCATGCCGTCGAGGCGCTCGCGCATGAAACCACCGAGACGTTCGCCTTCGCGTCCGCGCGTGGCGACCATTTCATCGAGCGCGCTGTCAAGCAGCTTGAGCGCTGCTTCGCGCAGAAATTCCTGGTCAGTGTCGCGATCGAGCAGCACGCCGGGCCAGCCGAGCAACGACGCAAAATCCACATTGAGCTGCGGAAACTTCGCCGCAAGCGCCTGCGCGGTGTCTGCGAGTCGCGCGATCAGTGCCTCGTCGACGACGATCGCGGACGCGTCGGCAAGCGCCGGCTTGAAGCGCAGCCCGAGATCGACCTTGCCGCGCGACAGTTTCGCCGCGACACGCTCGCGCACCATCGATTCCAGGCTGCGCAATTCTTCCGGCAGGCGCAAGCCGAGTTCGAGATAGCGGTGATTGACCGAGCGCAGCTCGATCGCAAGCGTGCCGTGGCCGGTATCGGCTTCGGCGCTGGCAAAGGCAGTCATGCTACGCAACATCGACGTTTCCACGGGAGCCAAGGGGGCGCAATGGTAAGCTCCATGGCCCATTTGCCAAAGCAAATCCTCGCATGACGGATTTTCGCCCATGACTTCGCCCCCGACGACCTCAGCCCGCCCCTCCGGCCGCACGCCCGATCAATTGCGCGCCGTCAGCATCCAGCGTCATTACACCCGCCACGCCGAAGGCTCGGTGCTGGTTGCATTCGGCGACACGCAGGTGCTGTGTACCGCGAGCATCGAGGAAAAAGTGCCACCGTTCCTGCGCGGCAAGAATGAAGGCTGGGTAACGGCCGAATACGGCATGCTGCCGCGCGCTACCGGCACGCGCACGCAGCGCGAGGCCGCGCGTGGCGGCCAGGG
>JBDSFA010000433.1:0-14223 GCA_039919785.1 Dokdonella sp.
TGCACGCCGTGCCGCGAAGGTACCGGCTGGATGTATCGCATGCTCACGCGCATCGTCGAAGGCACGGCGGAACTCGGCGACCTCGACATGCTCAAGCAGGCCGCAGGTCAGATCGAAGGTCACACGATCTGCGCATTCGGCGAAGCAGCCGCGTGGCCGGTGCAGGGCATGCTGCGGCACTACTGGAGCGAGTTCGAGTACTTCATCAAGAACGGCCGTTCGATGGTCGATTCGCGATTGGAGGTTGCCGCATGAACCTGCGCTCTGTTGTCGCGAATCGGGAATCGGGAATAGGGAATGGGGAATGGGAAAGGCAGGAGGTCGCGCTTCGCCGATTCCCGATTCCCGATTCCCGATTCCCGGCTCCGGCAGGAGCCCAACCATGAGCGCGCAGCCCGCAGTGCCTGGCGTTCCGCCCGATCATGTCACCGTCGAGATCGACGGCAAATCGTTGGTCGTTCCGAAGAACTCGATGATCATCCAGGCTGCGGACAAGGCCGGTATTGCGATCCCGCGTTTCTGCTATCACGAAAAACTCCCGATCGCCGCGAACTGCCGCATGTGCATGGTCGAGGTCGAAATGGGCGGACGGCCGATGCCCAAGCCGCAGCCGGCTTGTGCGACCCCAGTCGCCGAGGGCATGAAGATCCAGACGCAGTCGCAGCGCGCGTTGTCGGCGCAGCGCAATGTGATGGAATTCCTGCTGATCAATCATCCGCTCGATTGCCCGATCTGCGATCAGGGTGGCGAATGCGAATTGCAGGATCTGTCGATGGGCTACGGGCGCTCGGTATCGCGCTTCGTTGAACAAAAGCGCGTCGTGCCCGACGAAGACCTCGGACCGCTGGTCGAAACAGAAATGACGCGCTGCATCCAGTGCACGCGTTGCGTGCGCGTGATGGCGGATGTCGCCGGCACCTATGAACTGGGCGGCATGGAACGGGGCGAGCGCCTGCAGATCGGCACTTACGTCGGCAAGCCGCTGATGAGTGAATTGTCCGGCAACGTGATCGATGTCTGCCCAGTTGGCGCGCTGACCAACAAGCCTTTCCGTTTCAAGGCACGCGCGTGGGAACTACTCGCTCGTGAGTCGTTCGGTTACCACGATGCGCTCGGCTCGAACCTGTGGCTGCATACGCGTCGCGGTGAAGCCTTGCGCGCGGTGCCGCGCGACAACGAAGCAATCAACGAATGCTGGTTGTCTGATCGCGATCGTTACTCCAACGACGCACTGCGCGCGGCGGATCGCGCGCTCAAACCCATGGTCCGCAAGAACGGCGAGCTGGTCGAGACAAGTTGGGCGGATGCACTCGCATTCGCTGCCGACCATCTGCGTGCCGCTGGTGGCGACGTTGGCGCGCTGGTCGCGCCGCTGACCTCGAATGAGGAAGGCCATCTGCTGGGCAAGCTGTTGCGTGCGCTCGGCAGCGACAACATTGATCACCGTCTGCGCCTGCTCGATGGTGCCGATGCGCCGACCGCAGCTCCTTTCGAGATGGCGGTGGCTGACATCGAGAAGGCAAACGCGATCCTGTTGATCGGTTGCAATCCACGCCACGAAATTCCGTTGCTCAATCACCGCATCCGCAAGGCGGCGAGTCGCGGTGCGAAGGTCTACGCGCTCAATCCGCTCGACTTCGATTTCAATTTCGAACTTGCAGGCAAGGTCATTGCGGCGCCGCAGGCACTGGTTGATGCCGTCCTCAAAATGGCGAAGGCATCCAGCGATGCCGGGCATCTGCCGGAATCTCCCGCACTCGCGCAGGTGGTTGCGAACCTGACGGCCGACGATGCGGCAAAGGGCTGGATCAAGCAGATCAGCGATGCTACGGCGTCGGTCGTGATTGTTGGTGAATCGGCCGTACTCCATCCATCGGCGTCACGCTTGCGCGCCGCGGCGCGTTTCATTGCGAAGGCCACGGGATCTGCCTACAACGAAATTCCCGCGGGCGCGAACGCGATCGGGCTTGCGCATGTCGGCGTGCAGCCGTGTTCGGGCGGTAAAGATGCGGGCGCCATGCTCGCGGATCCGCCGAAAAATCTGGTCGTCTATCACGCGGGCTCGCAGGATACCTCTGCGCCTGCGGCATTCGATCGCGCGCGCAGCAATGCGGACTTCCATCTCTACATCGGGGCGTATGCGTGCGCCGGCGTTCGCCGTACTGCGCACGTCGTGCTGCCGATCGGCCTGCCACCGGAGATTGATGGCAGCTACACGAATCTCGACGGTATCGTGCAGACATTCGCAGCGGCGACGAAGCTGCCAGGCGATGCACGCCAAGGCTGGAAGGTGCTGCGCGCGCTCGGTTCGGCGCTCTCGCTTGATGGGTTTGACTTCACCGAGATGGGTGAGGTGCGTGCGCAGATGACGATGGTGAATTCTGCCGCGACAGCATCGCCGCCAAAGGGCATCGCCGCTGCAGCCGCTCCCACAGACAAGTTGACCCGTATCGCGACGACGGCGATCTACAAAGCGGATGCGGTACTGCGTCGCTCGCCCGCACTGCAGGCACATCCGCTTTCGCGCGCCGCCTGCGTCACACTGCACCCGGAAGATGCGCTCGCGCTCGGACTGGGCCATGGCGTGCAGACGCAGGTGTGCGGTGTCACCTTGCCGGTTGAACTGTCGATGCGCGTGCCGCGGGGTGCAGCCTGGATTGAAGCCGGCCATTCCGCGACTGCAACCTTGCCGCCATACGGCGCCGCCCTCGACATCGTGAAGGTCTGACGACGACATGGACTCGATCATCGCCGCCTTCCACTGGTTCACCACGACGTTCCCGACGCTGTCTATGGCGATCGGGCTGCTGTTGTTCCCGCTGCTGCCGCTTATCATCGGCGTGGCGATGTACGTGTGGTGGGAACGCAAGTTCATCGGCTGGATGCATGTGCGTTTGGGGCCGAGCAAGATTGGCCCCTTCGGTCTCGCACAGACCTTCGCCGACGTATTCAAATTGTTGTTGAAGGAAGTCATCTACCCGGCGAACTCGAACAAGACCTTGTTCCTGCTGGCCCCGCTATGGGCGCTGATTCCGTCGTTTGCTGCGTGGGCGGTGATTCCATTCGCCCCGCACAAGGCATGGTCGGATGCGAATGCAGGTCTGCTATTCCTGCTCGCGATGACCTCGATGGGCGTGTACGGCATCATTCTCGCCGGCTGGGCCTCCAATTCCCGTTACGCGATGCTGGGTGCGATGCGTTCGGCGGCGCAGGTAATTTCCTACGAAATTGCGATGGGTTTCTCGCTGGTCAGCGTGCTGATCCTTGCGGGCAGCCTGAATCTTTCGGACATCGTTATTGCGCAGTCGGGTCCCAAGGGGTTTCTCGAATGGTTCTGGCTGCCGCTGTTGCCGATGTTCATCATCTACTTTGTATCTGGCGTCGCCGAGACCAATCGCGCACCGTTCGACGTTGCCGAAGGTGAATCGGAGATTGTCGCGGGCTTTCATGTCGAGTATTCCGGCGCACCGTTCGCAGTGTTCTTCCTGACCGAATACGCGAACATGATTTTGATTTCGTTCCTTGCGCCGATCTTGTTCCTCGGTGGCTGGCTGTCGCCGTTCCCGCAGAGCTGGGGCTATCTCGGGGAGCCCGGCTGGTGGTGGCTTTGCGCCAAGGCATTCTTTTTCGCGACCGCGTACATCTGGTTCCGTGCAACCTTCCCGCGTTATCGCTACGACCAGATCATGCGGCTCGGCTGGAAGGTCTTCATACCGGTCACGATCGTCTGGGTCTTCGTGGCAGGCTGCATGAAGTATTTCGGCTGGGTCACGACGGGCGCCTGAGGCATATCGAGTCATGAATCGAGTCACCAGCTATCTCAAAAGCCTGTTGCTGCTGGAACTGTTCGCTGGCCTGTGGCTGACGTTCAAGTATCTGTGGCGGCCCAAGTACACGGTGCGCTACCCGATGGAGCACATTCCGAAGTCGAATCGCTTCCGCGGCCTGCATGCGCTGCGTCGCTATCCGAACGGCGAGGAACGCTGCATCGCGTGCAAGCTGTGCGAAGCGGTGTGCCCGGCGCTTGCGATCACCATCGATTCGGCGCCCCGCGAAGACGGAACGCGCCGCACGACGCGCTACGACATCGATTTGTTCAAGTGCATCTACTGCGGGTTTTGTGAGGAAAGCTGTCCGGTCGATTCGATCGTCGAGACCTCGATCCACGAATACCACTTCGAAAAGCGCGGCGAGAACATCGTGACGAAGATGCAGCTGCTGGCGATCGGCGATCGCTTCGAGCAGCAGATTGCGGCGGATCGCGCGCAGGATGCGGCATTCCGATGATCAGCATGCGCAACCCCGCGCTCGTGGGAGCGGTTTCAGCCGCGATGCTTTCAAGCATGTGGAGCATCGCGGCTGAAGCCGCTCCCACAATGGTTGGCATGCACCGCGTGAATGTGGCGACAGGAGCAACGGCAACATGAGTTTCCAACTGATCTGCTTCTACGCATTCGCGGCCATCACGGTCGGCGCGGCGCTCGCCGTGATCTCGGTGCGCAGCCCCGTGCATGCGGTGTTGAGTCTCGTGCTCACGTTCTTCTCGACAGCCTGCGTGTGGTTGCTCGCGGATGCGGAATTTCTCGCCATCGCACTTGTGCTGGTCTACGTCGGCGCCGTGATGGTGCTGTTCCTGTTTGTCGTGATGATGCTCGACCTCGATCTCGATCCGTTGCGCGAAGGGTTTGTGCGTGCGTTGCCGGTCGGCCTCGCGGTCGCCATCATCATGTTGGTCGAGATGCTTGGCCTGATCGGCGTACGCGCGATGCAGGTGGCGCCGCCGGTGGAGCCTGCAGCGGCTGCCGGCATGTCGAACACGACCTGGCTTGCGAATGCGTTGTTTACCCAATACATGCTGCCGTTCGAGGTTGCCGCGCTGATCCTGACGGTCGCAATCGTCGCGGCGATTCCGCTGACCTTGCGCCATCGCGTCGGTACGAAGACACAGAATCCAGCGCGTCAGGTCGAGGTGCAGGCGCGCGACCGCGTCCGCATAGTAAAGATGGCCTCGGAAAAACCCGTCGTCACCAAGTCGGAGTCCGCGCCATGATTACGCTCGCCCATTTCCTTACCCTTGGCGCGATCCTGTTCTGCATCGCCGTCGCCGGCATCTTCATCAACCGCAAGAATGTCATCACGTTGTTGATGGCGATTGAGTTGATGCTACTCGCGGTGAATACGAACTTCGTCGCTTTCTCTCGCTACCTTGGCGATCCGGGCGGCCAGGTGTTCGTGTTCTTCATCCTTACCGTTGCCGCGGCCGAATCCGCGATCGGTCTGGCGATCCTGATCGTGCTGTTCCGCAATCGCGCCACGATCAACGTTACCGAAATCGACAGTTTGAAGGGTTGACCGATGCAGCTCTCGCAATCCCTTCTCGTACTCATCGTCCTCGCCCCGCTGTTCGGCGCGATCGTCGCCGGCCTGTTCCGCAACCGGATCGGTCGCGTCGGTGCTGCAGGCGTGACGAGCGCCGGCGTCGCGCTGTCGTGCGCGTTGTCGTTCGATGTGCTGTACCAGTTGGTCTGGGGTGGGGCGGAAGCCTTCAACAAGGACCTTTACACCTGGTTCCAGATCGGCAGCATCGGCGCGCATGTAGGCTTCCTCGTCGATCGCCTGACCGCAATGATGATGGTCGTGGTGACCTTCGTCTCATTGATGGTGCACGTGTACACGGTCGGCTACATGGCCGACGACGACGGTTTCTCGCGCTTCTTCAGCTATATCGCGCTATTCACCTTTTCGATGCTGATGCTCGTCATGAGCAACAACTTCCTGCAGCTGTTCTTCGGCTGGGAAGCTGTGGGCCTCGTCTCGTACTTGTTGATCGGCTTCTGGTTCAAGCGTCCGAGCGCGATCTTCGCGAACATGAAGGCGTTCCTGGTCAATCGCGTTGGCGATTTCGGCTTTCTGCTCGGCATTGCCGGCGTGCTGCTCTGGTTCGGTTCGCTCGATTACGGTCAGGTATTCACGGCTGCCCTCGACACCAGCGTCGCCGGCGCCAAGACGGTGGAAATCTTCGCCGGTCATCCCTGGCATGTCGCCACCGTGGTCTGCATCTGCCTGTTCATTGGAGCGATGGGCAAGTCGGCACAGGTGCCGCTGCACGTGTGGCTGCCCGACTCAATGGAAGGTCCAACTCCGATTTCGGCGCTGATCCATGCGGCGACGATGGTCACCGCTGGCATCTTCATGGTGGCGCGCATGTCGCCGCTGTTCGAACTCAGCGAGAGTGCGCTGTCTTTCGTGCTTGTCATCGGTGCGACGACTGCGCTGTTCACCGGTTTGATCGGCATCGTGCAGAATGACATCAAGCGCGTGATCGCGTATTCAACGCTGTCGCAGTTGGGTTACATGACCGTTGCACTCGGCGTGTCGGCGTATGCAGGCGGCGTTTATCACCTGATGACACATGCGTTCTTCAAGGCTCTCCTGTTCCTCGGTGCAGGTTCCGTGATCGTGGCCATGCATCACGAGCAGGACATGCGCTATATGGGCGGCCTGAAGAAATACATGCCGATCACCTGGATCACGATGTGGCTGGGTTCACTCGCGCTTGCGGGCGCGCCGGGCTTTGCCGGCTTCTTCTCCAAGGACGCGATCATCGAGGCTGTCGGTGAATCACATCGGGTCGGCGCCGGTTACGCTTATTTCTGCGTGATGGCGGGCGTATTCGTGACCGCGCTTTACAGTTTCCGCCTGCTGTACATGACATTCCACGGCAAGGAGCGCTTCGTCGTTGACGATCATCATGTCCACCACGGGCATGCGCACGACGATCATGGACACGGGCACCACCAGCCCGGTCATCTTGAGCATGCGCCGCATGAATCCCCCTGGGTGATCACCTTGCCCCTGGTCCTGCTGGCGATTCCTTCCGTCGTGATCGGCTGGACGACGATTGCGCCGATGTTGTTCGGTGGATGGTTTGGGAAGGCGATCCACGTGGAAGAAGCGAATGACGTGCTCGGTGAGATCGGACATGAATTCCATGGTCCGCTAGCGATGGTCCTGCACGGCTTCGCACAAGCACCGTTCTGGATCGCGTTCGCCGGGTTTGCGGTGGCGACCTACATCTGGTTGCTCAATCCAGGGATTGCTGACAAGACGAAGAGCAGTCTGCGTCCAATCTACAACGTGCTGGTGAACAAGTACTGGATCGACGAGCTGTACCAGGCGGTGTTCGCGCGCGGTGGCATCGCGCTCGGGCGCGGACTGTGGAAAGGCGGCGACGTCGGCATCATCGATGGTCTTGCAGTCGATGGCTCGGCTGCCTTGGTGGCGCGTACCGCGGCCACCGTACGCTGGCTGCAATCTGGTTATCTCTACCACTACGCCTTCGCGATGATTCTTGGCTTGATCGCGTTGCTTGGCGGCGTGTGGTGGGTCGTCACCCACACGGCGCTCTGATCGACAGGAACTGAACACGACCATGCCCGTTTCGCATCTCCTTAGTCTCCTGATCTGGCTGCCGATCCTCGGCGCGATTGCCGTGCTCGCGTTCGGACGCCAGCCGGGTGTCGCGCGCTGGCTTTCGGTACTGGTCGCACTGGCCACTTTCGTCTGCTCGATCCCTTTGTGGACTGGCTACCTTCCATCCGTGCCAGGCATGCAATTCGTCGAGAACATCGCGTGGATTGGCGCGCTGAAGGCGAACTACGCACTCGGCGTCGATGGCATCTCGATCGCGCTGATCGTGCTGACCGCATTCACCAGCGTGCTGGTGATCATTGGTTCGTGGGGTCCGATCGACAAGCGCGTGTCGCAGTACATGGCCGCGATGCTGGTGCTCGAAGGCTTGCTGATCGGCGTCTTCGCGGCAACCGATGCACTGCTGTTCTACGTTTTCTTCGAGGGCATGCTGATTCCGATGTTCATTATCATCGGCATCTGGGGTGGTCCTCGGCGCGTCTACGCAACGCTGAAGTTCTTCATCTACACCTTTCTTGGCTCGATCTTCATGCTGATCGCCTTGCTCTATCTGCACATGAAGACGGGCGAGTTTTCAATTGCTGCGTTCTCGCATGCGAGCCTGGATGCGAAGGAACAGGCGTGGCTATTCTTCGCCTTCTTGATCGCGTTCGCGATCAAGGTGCCGATGTGGCCTGTGCATACGTGGCTGCCGGATGCGCACGTCGAGGCGCCGACGGGTGGTTCGGTGATACTGGCCGCGATCATGCTGAAGGTCGGTGGCTATGGCTTCATCCGTTTCTCCCTGCCAATCACGCCGGATGCGTCGCAGGAGTATGCGTGGGTCGTGATCGCGATGTCGCTGATTGCGATCGTCTACATCGGCTACGTCGCGTTGGTGCAGGAGGACATGAAGAAGCTGATCGCATATTCGTCGATCGCGCACATGGGCTTCGTGACGCTCGGCATCTTCATCTCGCTCGCGCTCGTGCGCGCGAACGCGAACCCGCTCGGCGCGCGCCTCGGATTGCAGGGCGCGATGGTGCAGATGATTTCTCATGGCTTTGTTTCCGGCGCGATGTTCTCGTGCATCGGTGTGCTGTATGACCGGCTGCACACGCGCATGATCAAGGACTACGGCGGCGTCGCCAACGTGATGCCCTGGTTTGCCGCGTTCGCGGTGTTCTTCTCCATGGCCAACTGCGGTCTGCCAGGGACCAGCGGATTCGTCGGCGAATTCATGGTCATTCTTGCTGCGTTCCAGGACAGTCCGGTGATCGCAGCCTTTGCAGCGTTCACCCTGATCATTGGCGCCGCGTACACCTTGTGGCTGCTCAAGCGCGTCGTCTTTGGCGAAATCGGCAACGACAAGGTCGCCAAGATGCAGGATCTCAATGCACGCGAATGGATCGTACTCGGCGCGTTTGCGACCGCCGTTCTGGCCATCGGCATCTATCCGAAGCCATTGACCGATCTGATGGAACCCGCGGTGCTGCAGTTGGTGCAGCAGCTCGGCATGGCCAGGGCCTGAGTCACACATGACTGCATTCAATATCAACGATCTGTGGACTATCCTGCCCGAGCTGTTTCTGCTCGGCGCGACTTGCACGATCTTGCTGATCGATCTTTTCATCAAGCCGTCGCAGCGCGACATCACGCACTGGCTTTCGCTCGTCGCCGTCGCCGTGACCGGTTGGCTGGTGTCCTGCTGCGCGCCCGCGGACGGGCAGAGCGTTTCCGCATTCAACGGCATGTTCCTGCGCGACGGCGTCGCCACCGTACTCAAGGTATTCGTGCTGCTGACCACCGGACTGGTGTTCCTGTACAGCCGCGGCTATCTGCGCGAGCGCAAGTTGTTTGTCGGTGAGTTCTATTTGCTGCTGCTGTTTGCAACGCTAGGCATGATGCTGCTGGTTTCCGCCGGCAACCTGGTCACGGTCTATCTCGGCCTCGAGTTGCTGACCCTGAGTTCATATGCGCTGGTCGCGTTGAATCGCGATTCGTCGGTATCGAGTGAGGCGGCGATCAAGTATTTCGTGCTCGGCGCGCTCGCATCGGGCCTGCTGCTGTACGGCATGTCGATGATCTATGGCGCGACCGGCACGCTCGATCTGGCCAAGATTCACGCCGTCGCGGATTTCGCTGGCTCCAGCCCGCACCGCACGCTGCTCGTGTTCGGTCTCGTGTTCCTCGTGGTCGGTGTCGCATTCAAGCTGGGTGCGGCGCCGTTCCATATGTGGCTGCCCGACGTTTACCAGGGCGCTCCGACCGCCGTGACGCTGTTTATCGGTTCCGCCTCGAAGCTGGCGGCGTTCGGCATGGCCTGGCGCCTGCTCGATGGCGCCATGGGCGGCATGCACGCGCACTGGACCCTGATGCTGAGCGTGCTGGCAGTCCTGTCGCTGGCGGTTGGCAATATCTTTGCGATTGCGCAGACGAATCTCAAGCGCATGCTGGCTTATTCGACGATCTCGCATATCGGCTTTTTGCTGCTCGGCTTCGTCAGCGGCAACAGTGCCGGCTATGCCGCCGCGATGTTCTACATGATCTGCTATTCGCTGATGGCCGCCGTCGCATTTGGCATGATCATGCTGCTCGCGCGCGCTGGATTCGAAGCCGAGGAAATCGACGACTTCAAGGGCCTGAACCAGCGCAATCCCTGGTATGCCGCGGTCATGGCGATCGCGATGTTCTCGCTCGCCGGCGTGCCGCCGCTGTTCGGCTTCTTCGCAAAGCTCATGGTGCTGAAGTCGGTCATCGATGCCGGCCAGATGTGGCTCGCGATTGTTGCGATCGTGTTCGCGATCGTTGGCCTGTATTACTACCTGCGCGTGGTCAAGGTGATGTACTTCGACGCGCCGCAGAACGACGCGCCGCTTGTGTTGCCGCCGGATCGTGCGTTCCGTTGGGTGCTTTCAGCGAATGGTCTCGCGCTACTGGTGCTGGGGGTTGCCTGGGGGCCGCTGCTGGACTGGTGCAATCGCGCGATGTCGGTTGTGGATATCGCCAAGTAGACGTTTTGTTCTATTGCCTGATCGCAACGATGTCGCTACAATCTGCGGCTCGGTGCGGGGTGGAGCAGTCTGGCAGCTCGTCGGGCTCATAACCCGAAGGTCGCAGGTTCAAATCCTGCCCCCGCTACCAAATTTTGACGGCGCGATCTTTCGGGATCGCGCCGTTTTTGTTTTCAACGAACCGATTGCAGCGGACCGTGACGGTAAGCTCTGCGTCCACCCAACCGCACACGACGACATCTCGACGAATCACCTTCGTCATGATCGGCCCGATATGTTTCTATGACGCTGCGAAATCAGGGCGTATGGTTGTTCTGCAACGTGACCGCGCATGCGCCGGACGGGCAGTCGTCGCCGTTGGTCATCATGACGTTGAAGTAGTACGCCTTGCCTGGCTCAAGCGGGCAACCGTTGCTTGCGGTGTTGCCGTCCAGCTTCCATTTGGCGAGGAACTGGCCGGGCCCCGCATTTTCAATCGGCCCGCATTGCGGGTTCGCCGGCAGGAAATCACCACAGCGTTTGCTGATCGCTGCGGTCAGAGCAGGCCCCGGCAGTGTCTCGCCGTGAGTAATCAACCCGGTCGCGTTAGCGGGCAAGGTCAAGGGAACCTCGAATCGCACGGCGGTGTATCCGGCGGACAGCATTCCCGTGAAGACCGTGTAGTAGTTGAGGCCAGGAAACGGTACCTGCGTGCCTCTGGGGGTATTTCGCCCCCATACTGATTCGAATTGGGTGATATCGGTCAGTGTTGTACATTCGGGACCCGTAAACGTGTACCTGAAGCACAGTTTTTCGACCATCTGCCGACCCAGCGGGCAGTCGTCGGGCGATCCGTCATAGCCGTCATCGAAGAGGCTGTCTGCGTGGGCGCTGGACACCAAGGGTGCGAGCAACAGGAAAAAGACTGCATTGAATTTCACTGAATCACTTGCCTCGATCAAATCAAGCACGGTTGCGGAATCGGGCGGATATGGCTGCACGCCCGTCTGCGGGGGGCAGCCTCCCTCGCACTGTGGGCGCGCAGTTTGCCGCATGGGCCGTTAAATTCCCGCAGACGCGGGTCAAAAGGCTCGATATGAGGCGCCTTCAAATCTTGCGTAGTTCGCCTGCCAGGGCTATGATCTGCGGCTCGGTTTGGTAGGGATGCATGGCTCGCTTGCACTTTGGTGCAAGGAGCGCGCCCTACCGCCATGGCTTAAGGGAAGGCCACCTGTGCGTGGCCTTTTTCTTATGCAAGCGCAGGATGCGCGGCTGTCGATGCGACAGCTCGCCGGTGGATACAACGGCGGACTACGGAATGGGCCTCGTGCCCATTTTTTGTTTGTGTTTTTTGCTTTTCTACGGACGGTTGCCGTACGCGATCATTGGCGATCGCAAAAGTGAACATATATGACGAACGAGGAACTCAGCGAACTCCTGGCACCAGCGATCACCGACCTCGGCCTCGAGCTGGTGGGTATCGAATACAGCCCGAATACGGCTGGAAGTGTGCTGCGCGTCTACATCGACGAGCCGGAGCGCGGAGTCACGATCGATGATTGCGAACGGGCCAGCCGCGAGATTTCCGCGCTGCTCGACGTCAACGATCCGGTCGCCGGTCGCTATACGCTCGAAGTGTCTTCGCCGGGTCTGGAGCGCCCGTTGTTCATGCCGGCGCATTTCACGCGCTTCATTGGCGAGGTCGCGAAGATCAACGTAAGCCTGCCGCTGGATGGCCGGCGCCGCTTCCAGGGTCCGATCCGTTCGGTCGAGGGAGATCGCATCACGATCGAGCAGGATGGTGCGCCGGTGACGATCGCTCACGCGAACATCGCCAAAGCGCGCCTGATGCCGGATTACGCGGCTCTGGGCATGGTGCAGGCCAAGCCGGAACCGGCCGGGCTGGAAAAGCCGGCTCGGCGTAGAAACAAGCATTGAGCTGGTCCAGGAATTCATGGCGTTTCCATGGTGGAGCGTCGTCGGGATTGTCGAAGCCATTCCGGTCGCGGATTGCGGTCGTGAAGGAGTTGGGAAATGAGTAAAGAGTTGCTGCTGGTCGTCGATGCGGTCGCCAATGAAAAGGGTGTGCCGAAGGGCGTGATTTTCGAAGCGATGGAGGCCGCGCTCGCGTCCGCCGCGAAGAAGCGCTATGCCGAGGAAGACGTGTCGGTGCGTGTCGTGATAGATCGCGAAAGCGGCGAATACGAAACCTTCCGGCGCTGGGAAGTCGTGCCTGACGATGTCGTGATGGAATCGCCCGATCGCCAGATCCGCATGATGGATGCCGAAGACGAGGCACCCGGTGTCGGCATCGGCGGTTTCGTCGAGCAGTCGATCGAAAACCCGGATTTCGGCCGTATTTCAGCGCAGGCGGCGAAGCAGGTCATCGTGCAGCGCGTGCGCGAAGCCGAGCGCGCCTTGGTCGTGGATGCCTACAAGGATCGCATCGGCGAGCTGATTACAGGCATCGTCAAGCGCGTCGAACGTGGCAGCGTGTTCCTCGATCTGGGTGGCAACGCCGAAGCCTTCGTACCGCGCGACCGCGCGATCCCGCGCGAAGCGGTGCGTACAGGCGATCGCCTGCGAGGCTATTTGTACGAGGTGCGTTCGGAATTGCGCGGGCCGCAGCTGTTCGTCTCGCGCACTGCGCCCGAATTGATGATGGAACTGTTCAAGCTCGAAGTGCCGGAAGTCGGCCAGGGCCTGGTCGAGATCAAGGCCTGTGCACGTGATGCGGGCGACCGCGCCAAGATCGCGGTGCTTGCGCACGATCACCGCACCGATCCGATCGGCGCCTGCATCGGCATGCGCGGATCGCGCGTGCAGGCGGTGTCGAACGAATTGAATGGCGAGCGCATCGACATCGTGCTGTGGAACGACAGTGCGGCTCAGTTCGTGATCAACGCGATGGCGCCGGCCGAAGTGCAGTCGATCATTGTCGACGAAGAAAAGCACTCGATGGACATTGCCGTCGCCGAGGACAAGCTGTCGCAGGCCATCGGTCGCGGTGGCCAGAACGTGCGTCTGGCGAGCAAGCTCTCGGGATGGCAGCTCAACGTGATGACCGCCGATCAGGTGCGTCAGAAGAGCGAGACCGAGCAGGAGACCGCGCGCGCTCTATTCGTCAGCAAGCTCGAGGTCGACAACGAAATCGCACAGATCCTGGTGCAGGAAGGATTCTCGACGGTCGAGGAAATCGCTTACGTGCCGACGGCCGAGTTGCTCGGCATCGAAGGCTTCGACGAGGACATCGTCGAGGAACTGCGAGCACGTGCTCGCGATGCGCTGCTGACCGACGCACTCGCGGCGGAAGAGAACATCGAGGAACATAAACCGTCGGCGGACCTGCTTGGCGTCGAGGGCATGGACGAGGCGCTCGCGTTCGAGCTCGCTTCACACGGCATCGTCACGCGCGAGAATCTTGGCGATCTGGCGACCGACGAGTTCATGGAACTGGGTCTGGAAGGTATCGACGAGGATCAGGCGTCGAACCTGATCATGGCGGCGCGCGAGATCGCCGTTTCATGAGAAACGCTTAAAACCTTGCGTTGCAGGGTGGGTGCGACCGCGGAAGCCGCGGCTTCACCCGGGGTTGTCGGAGCAATACGGCCGCTTGTGCGAAAGCGCCGCTGGGATAGTCGCCGCAAGCGTCGCACGAGTCACGGAGTACGAAATCGATGTCGGACGTCACGATCAAACAGCTGGCCACAGTCCTCGGCACGCCGATCGACAAGTTGCTCACGCAGCTCGCCGAAGCGGGCATGAAGTTTTCCGACCCTGAGCAGGTCATCAGCAGCACCGAGAAGGTGAAGCTGCTCGG